>NZ_JBHUMO010000001.1:0-107483 GCF_042685105.1 Enterococcus camelliae
CAGACAAGGGTTAAATCGTTGGTAACACTGGATTATTGAGTAATTCGCTGTCTATAAAGGTTTTTTGATTTTTTTATGCATTTGATATTGCAATTAAGCAAAAAATTTGGTTGCAATTATAGAAAAAGAGATGAATGATTTATATCCGACAGATGGAAAGATCGATACGGCAGATTTAATTTATGAGCAAAATAAGGCATTTACTAGCACTTTATCAGATAACTATTCTGAAAAAGTGGAACTGATAAATGGAAAATCAATTCGTAAGAAAAAAATTCAAGAGCGAAGAAATTCCCCCGAAAATAGTGGGGAAAACAGTAAAAACACTGGAAGTAAGCAACGAAAGCCAAAGAAGTTAAAAGTAAAAAATGATGATGTGAATCAGAATGATTCATATATCATACCTGCAGAATCCGTTCATAGAATGGACTTTCCTGATTTTGAAAGAATTGAAATCGATCTAAATGGGATTGAACAAAAAATTGAACAAGTTAATTTGAGTTACCGTGTGGTTGATGGGGATGGAAGAGAATACGACCATGAATTTGATTTGGTGGATTACTACAGTTCCATTAAGGATGGAGTGACCGAAAAAAATTATAATTACGATAGTTTTACAATTTATTCTGTTGACATTGTGGATAATATTCTTAGTTTACAATTTAATAAAAGAACTGTTGGGATGAATCCTTTGAAATTTGTTTATAGATTGGAGGTAGTAAAATGATCTACACAAAAGATGCAGTCTTTCCCTATCCAATCCTATCTAATACTTCAACAAGTTACACTGAGAATGATTTTAAGCTTGATGTGTTCATTATCGATGAAACAAAAACGACCTACACATTCCGGTTAAGTTATTTTTTAAGTTCTTATTTTCTCCAAAATCAAGTGACATTAGGTAATGCCAGATATTATTTAATTATTCAGTCCAATGACAATTTAGTAGTTCCTTTAAATGGTGATCAAAGAGAGATAACGATTCAAAAAAGCCGCTTGAGTTTAACAAGTAGAACGAAAATACAACTTCAAATTTTATCTGAAAGACCTATAAATTTTGCTCATGCAGAAGAATTAAATTCATTTTATAAAAAAATACGAGCACAAATTGAGTTAAGAAAAAATACCCTTTTAGGTTATTCGAACGTTGTTGAGTTTATTGGAGATGACCCAAAAGCACTTGATTTATTTGAACAAGGAATTAATGAGGACCTACCCACAGATTTTACAATCAAACTAAATGATGAATGTATTAACTTACAATTTAGAACAAAAGAACTAGCGCTTGATTCTTTAGCTATAAATAAAAATGTAAAGAACATGTATCTTTATATAGGATTAGAACGCGCTCTTCGAGAATTTGTAAATGCTTATCAAAATTCAAATGAACTAGTAGAACTTGATAACATGGCTACTATAGAAAAGCCATTACACGAAAAATTAAAGTCTCTAATGCTTAATAAATATTTGCATGAAATTAGTTATGATCAGGTAGATGATGTCATCCAAAAGATAGCACCAGATTTGATAGAAAAGTATACAGAGTCTATAAAGGAGTTATCAAAAAATGGAGATTAAACTATTAGCTGAACGTTTTGATTTAAATAGAATTTACGAAGATTTTGTAAAAGATGAAATTGATAAGAATGCCGACTATTTTTCAGAAGAGTCAGTATCTGTTGATGAATTACCTGACTTTCCAATCTATTTGGCTCTTGGAAATGATCGTTTTGAAAAATTTAAAGAAGCCGTTACGATATTAAGAAAATTTTACATTCAACTTGATCGAGACATTCATTTGAACAGTCGTTTTTGGTATTCCGTATTTTGTTTGTACAAACGTTCCTACATTGTTCAGAACTATCCAGAAGTACTAGATAGTCAAAAAAATTTTGAGAACATTGTATTAAAAAAGTTTGATTGGGAAAATTACGTATACAAATGTATTCTCGTTGCTGAGTACGGTCAAGATAAAGACTTTATGGAGCAAGAGTGGGAACACTATTTAAATAGTGTGTACCACAATTTTGATATGTTTAATTATTTGATAAAATACTCAATATTTAGAAATGGCCCGTTTATTGTAAATTTTTTATCCATAATTGAGGACGAAGGATTGTCGAAGATTATGAAGAAAAAAATCAAAAATCGCCCCGATTTAGGTACTGATGAACGATATGGACGTCGTGTAGTGTTTGAATTGAATAAGAATTACCCAGTAATTATGGCTCCTCTTCTAAACGTGCAAGAATTAAAGGCGGAAATTGAGCGAGCACTAACAAAATATGGGGCGATGGAGGCGTTGCAAGAAGATGAAAAAGGAAATTAATGTCGTAGGTGCTGTTTTGGTGAAAGATAATAAAATCCTATGTTGTCAAAGGGGACCTGGTAGAAACCTGGCTCATTTATGGGAATTTCCCGGCGGCAAGATAGAGACCGGTGAAACGAAAATAGAAGCCCTTGCTAGAGAATTAAAAGAAGAATTAAAAATTTCTGTTTCCATCGAAAATACTGAGTTTGCGTTTTGCCATTTTGAATATGATTTTGGTGTTGTCAATCTCACAACTTTTGTTTGTTACCTTATTCATGGAGAGCCAGAATTGACGGAACACATTGCAATTAAATGGTTGGCATCAAAAGAGATAAAAGAGCTAAATTGGGCACCCGCTGATTTACCAACTGTTAATAAAATAGTACATGAAGGAATTGGATAGTATGGATTTTTTAACTAATGCATTACAAAAAGCTTTTGTTGATAAGTCAGTGATCAGTGAAAAACTAAATCCGAAATTTATTATAAATGATCCTGAAAAAAATACTTACTTTTTAACACTTCTTCAAAATGATTTGACTAAATGCTCTTCTTTTTTTATTTCTGTTGCATTTATAACTCAAGCAGGTTTAGATGCTATAAAAACACAAATGGCTGATTTGGCAAGCAGGGGTATTTCTGGAAGAATATTAACTTCCACATATTTAGGATTTAATAATCCAGATGTTTTTCAATCGCTAATGCAAATTCCTAACGTAGAAGTTCGAATTTCCAAGAAACAAGGATTTCATTCCAAGGGATATTTATTTGATATGAAAGACTATCAAACCTTTATCATAGGAAGTTCAAATTTAACAATGAATGCATTAAAAATAAATTATGAGTGGAATATAAAACTAAATTCATATGATAATGGTGAATTATTATCAACTATTCAAAATCATTTGATTGAAGAATGGGAGCAAGCAGAGAAACTAACAGAAACTTGGTTAGCGGGATTTAGAAGGTCTTTTCATCCTGAAATGAATATCCGTTATACGGCAAAATTACTCGTTGCTGACGAGAAAGATGAATCTGATTATATTCTCCCAAATAAAATGCAAAAACTAGCATTAGACAATTTGCGTTTACTAAGAGAAGAAAAGAAAGCGACAAAAGGATTGGTTATTTCTGCTACAGGTACTGGTAAAACCTATCTAGCAGCTTTTGATGTAGCACAATTAAAGCCGCATAGAGTGCTTTTTGTCGTTCATAGAGAACAAATATTGAAGAAATCTATGGAATCGTTTAAAAAAATTATTGGGGGAAATGACTCAGATTTTGGCATGTTATCAGGTACTGAAAAAAAGATTAGTGCTAAATATCTATTTGCTACAATTCAAACTATTTCCAAAGAAAACTATTATAAGCTGTTTGAAAAAAATGCTTTTGATTATATATTGATTGATGAAGTTCATAAGGCAGGTGCAGCTTCGTATAAAAAAATAATCGATTATTTTCATCCTCAATTTTTATTAGGTATGACTGCAACTCCAGAAAGAACAGATGGATTTAATATTTTTGAGTTATTTGACTACAATATTGCCTATGAAATTAGACTACAAGAAGCTTTAGAAGAAGATTTTTTATGCCCATTTCATTATTTTGCTGTAACAGACTATGAAAAAGATGGCAGTGTTATTCATGAAAATTCAACTATTTCACAGCTGACCAATGAGCAAAGAGTTCAGTTTTTGATAAATAAACTTAATTACTATGGTTGCTCTGGAAATACACCAAAAGGTTTGGTTTTTTGCAGCCGAAAAGAGGAAGCAAAACAGCTAGCTATACAGTTTAATATTCATGGAATTGCAAGCTCTTATTTATCAGGCGAGGATTCCATTATCGTTAGGGAAAATGAAATTAGACGTCTAGAAAATGGTGAAATAAGCTATATATTCACTGTTGATGTTTTTAATGAGGGAATTGATATTCCTAAAGTAAATCAAATTGTTATGTTAAGAAGTACAGAATCGAGTATCGTGTTTATCCAACAACTAGGACGCGGTCTTAGAAAAGATAGTTCGAAAGAATTTGTCACGGTTATTGATTTTATTGGTAATTATAAAAATAATTATATGATTCCGATTGCGTTATCTGGAGACAATTCTAGAAATAAAAACAATGTCCGAAGAGATACAATCGACTCGACTTATATAAAAGGATTGTCTCTGGTGAATTTTGAAAGAGTAGCTAAAGAACGTATTTTTCGGTCGATTGACCAAGCAAAATTAGATTCGTTTGGAGAAATAAAAAATGAATATTTTCGTTTGAAAAATCGGTTGAATGCTACCCCTTTTTTAGAAGATTTTCAGCGTATGGGGAGTGTCGAACCATCCGTTATCATTCGTAGAGAGAAGACCTATTACCATTTTTTAAAAAAGTTACGTGAAAATGATTCGCTTTTATCTTCGGCTGAAGAGAATGCTTTAAAATTTTTATCTAATGAATTCATTAGTGGAGTAAGACCGCATGAACTGGTCATTATGTTGGAGATTATTTCTAAAAGAAAATCAGCTATGGCTTTTGAAGAAATAACTGAATTACTAGATAGAAATAATTTAAAATACAATGAGCGTATACTTGAAACAATTTATAAAGTTTTGGATTCATCTTTTTATGTATCTACGGTTAGAGCGAACTATGATAATATTCAGTTGTTTATAATTAACGGAACAAGATTAGAGATGACACATAGTTTTAGAGATATGATGAAACATGAATATTTCTTCAAATTGGTAGTAGACACTTTAAGGGTTGGATTAAACAATGCATGGGAATTTGATAGTACAAAAGCTTTAACGCTCTATAAACGTTATCGTAGAAAAGATGCATTACGTGCTTTAAATATGGTATTTAACCAGAATGAGCAGAGCATCGGAGGATACACATACAGTAATAATCACTTTGTAATATTTGTAACGCTAGACAAAGGAGAAGATTTTAAAGCTGCTCAGATGGTATATGAAGATGAATTTTTAGATCCAACAAGATTTAAATGGTTTACAAAGTCACCTCGTACTATTGATTCTCCAGAGGTTAAGTTACTAAAATCAAGTGAGGATTGGAATATTCATCTATTTGTTAAGCGTCGGTATAGTAAAAAAGATACTGAAATTGATTTTTATTATCTTGGTGAAATGACTCCGGATATTAAAACAATTAGACAAATACAGAAAATGACAACACAAGGGATAAAGAGAAATGTAGTTGAAATGGAATTCAATT
Organism: Enterococcus camelliae; assembly: GCF_042685105.1. Lineage (NCBI taxonomy): Bacteria > Bacillati > Bacillota > Bacilli > Lactobacillales > Enterococcaceae > Enterococcus > Enterococcus camelliae. The sequence goes on from NZ_JBHUMO010000001.1 coordinate 5,540, forward strand.
TGAAGGACACTGTTGAACCAAATATGTATGAATTTTTAACAGGGGAGTAAAATGTTCAATTTTTTCATATAAAACTAGTTTTTCATCTTATGTCGAAAAGAACAAAGATTGTATTCTTGTAGTGATTCAATGCTATACTTTTTCATATAACCAAACACATGGATCTCTCGTGTGTACATTCCAAGGAGGTTTTTACATGTTAAAACGGTCAATTGGCCAAACGAGCTGGCAGGCGTCAGCAGTGGCTTTAGGAATTATGCGGATGGCTAATTTAGAAGTGACAAAGGCAGAAAAAGCAGTGCAAACAGCCATGGAGGCAGGTATTAACTTTATCGATTCGGCAGACATGTATGGTAATGGTCAATCAGAAGTAGTCTTTGGTGAAGTATTGAAGCGAGGATCAGTGAAAAGAGAGGAACTTTTCATTCAATCCAAGGGGGGCATTGTTCCTGGTCAACGGTTTGACTTTTCTAAGAAACATCTTTTGGCTTCCGTCGATGGAATTTTGCAACGAATGGGCATTGAGTATTTAGACAGTTATTTACTCCATCGTCCAGATCCATTGATGGAACCGGATGAAATAGCAGAAACATTTGATATATTACAGACTTCTGGTAAGGTACGGCACTTTGGTGTGTCAAATTTTCATCCGGAACAATACAAGTTGGTACAGGAGGCCGTCCATCAAAAATTGGTCATCAATCAGTTGCAGTTTAGCATTATGCACACTGGGATGGTTGATGCGGGATTGCATGTTAACATGCTCGATTCACGGTCGATTGACCATGATGGTGGCATTTTAGAATTTTCTCGCCGCAAAGGAGTGACGATTCAAGCGTGGTCACCATTTCAATATGGTTTTTTTGAAGGGGTTTTTATTGATAATGAACAATTTTCTGAATTAAACACGTGCATGCAAACTCTTGCAGAGAAATACAATGTGACCAAAAATGCAATTGCGACTGCATGGATTTTACGGCATCCAGCACAAATGCAAGTGATTTTAGGAACAATGAATCCTAAACGAATAGCTGATAGTGTTGTCGGAAGTGAGATTGTGTTAACAAAACAAGAATGGTACGACATTTATTTTGCAGCCGGAAATGATTTGCCTTAAAAAGTAGTATAAGGAGGGGTGGTTGTGTCATTTTTTGGAAACATAGATTTTAATCAACTATCTGATACTGATCGATCAATCTATCACTTTATGTCGAGTTCGAGTGACCGGATTCCATATATGAGAGTGAGAGATATCGCAAATGAATCGCATACTTCTGCTTCGTCAGTCATGCGCTTTATTCGAAAACTGGGTTATCAGAGTTTTACGGAATTTCGTACGCAATTTAAGGTCCCTACTAGTCAAAAATCATCATTGTTTGGCACCTTTAATTTGCTAAAAGAAGAAAATTTTCCGCGTGATTTAGATACAAAATTAACGACAGTTTCTGAAAAACTTATGTCTGCTGAGAATGTCATTTTCTTTGGAATAGGCGCATCTGGAACCATTTGTAAATATGCTGCAAGACGGTTTGCAACATTGGGATTGAACACCTATGCACTTGTCGATCCAACCTATCCAATTTTTGCAAAATTGGAAAACACGAGTGAAAATGTCATTATTGTTTTATCTGTAACAGGAAGAACAACCGAAATGGTGGAGATGGTTAATGGCTTTTGTAACAAAGATGATTTTTTTGTTGTTTCAATTACGGGTGACCAATCATCAACTTTAGCTCAAATGTCTGATATTGTTTTAGATTATAAAACAGTTGTCCACCGAATTCATCAGTATGAAGATTTGACGAGTCAATTGCCAAGTGTTTTTTTGGTAGAAGCACTCTCTGAAAATTATCGTTTGTCGATAGAAAAATGAAACCAGTATGGTACATGTTGTACCATACTGGTTTTTTTTTCGGATTGATGGAACAACGACCATAATGAGCGTTACACATTGAAGTAAGCCCTCTCATTGCCTATAGTGAAGAAAATGAGTATTAATTGAGAGGATGTAAAGTATGAAGATAAAATTTCCAGATTCATTTTTATGGGGTGGGGCAGTTGCTGCTCACCAAGTAGAGGGTGCGTGGGATGTCGATGGTAAGGGTGTGAGTATTGCTGATGTGATGACCGCTGGAGGAAATGGGATTGCTCGTAAGATTACCCAAGGTGTTCTTCCTAATGAATACTACCCAAATCATGAAGCTATTGACTTTTACCATCACTATCAAGAGGATATCCAATTATTTAAAGAGCTTGGTTTGAAAGCTTTTCGAACATCGATTGCCTGGTCAAGAATCTTTCCGAATGGTGATGAAGAACAACCTAATGAAGCCGGACTTGCTTATTATGATCGATTATTTGATACCCTGCTAGCGAACGGCATTGAACCTGTCATCACCTTGTCACATTTTGAAATTCCCTATCATTTATATGAAGTATATGGTGGATTTACCAATAAAAAATTAATTGACTTTTTTGTTCATTATGCTGAGACTGTCATGAAACGATACAAGCACAAGGTGAAATATTGGATGACGTTTAACGAAATTAATAATCAGGCAGATGGACAACATGATCTACATACATGGACAAATTCCGCAGTTTTGCTAGAGGAAACCGACAATAAGGAGGAAAAAATTTTTCAAGCCGGACTAAATGAATTGATAGCAAGTGCAAAGGTTGTCGCACTTGGAAAGAAAATTAATCCAGATTTTCAAATTGGTTGCATGATGGCATATGTCCCTGTGTATCCGTATAGTTGTCATCCAGATGACATGATGGCCTCTGTAAAAGTCATGGATCGTCGTTTTTTTTACAGTGATGTTCATGTACGCGGTGAGATACCAGCTTATGCATTAAATGATTGGAAGAAGAAAGGATACCAGATACAGTACTCGCAGGAAGAATTGGATGCTTTAAAAGCAGGAACAGTTGATTATATAGGATTTAGTTATTACATGTCAGGAGCTGTGACTACCTTATCAGAACCAAAAGGGGAAAAAATTTCTGACTATCCAAATGCCAAAATAGTCAATAATCCTTATGTGAAGGCAAGTGACTGGGGCTGGCAAATTGATCCTGTAGGGCTAAGATATACACTTAATATCGTTTATGAACGATATCAATTACCGTTATTTATCGTTGAAAACGGCTTTGGGGCATATGATAAATTGGAAAATCAACAAATTCATGATCCATATCGTATTGCTTACTTAGAAGAACATATCAAGCAGATGGCACTTGCTATTTCGGAAGATGGTGTTGATTTAATGGGGTATACTCCATGGGGAATCATTGATATAGTAAGTTTTGGAAGTGGAGAAATGGAAAAACGCTATGGCTTTATTTATGTTGATAAAGATAATCAAGGAAATGGAAGTTTAAAACGATTAAAAAAAGATTCATTCGCTTGGTATCAAGGGATCATTGCAAAAAATGAGGTATCTGTTGAATGAATGAAAAAAACTTGTTGAATCTTATGAACTCCCTCTCTATTGAAGAAAAAATTGGACAGTTGATTCAAATTACACCAGATTTTTTTGATAGTGAGGGAGAAGTGACAGGACCAGCTCAAGCTTGGAACTTAGACAAGCGAGCATTGTATCAAGTTGGATCAGTGCTAGGTACCCATACTCGAGAACAGGTCGAAATGATTCAAAAAAAATATTTGCAACGTAGTAAACATAAAATACCGCTACTTTTTATGGCAGACGTCATCCATGGATATGAGCATATTTTCCCCATTCCTTTAGCATTAGCAGCTTCGTTTGATGAGAAAGTTGTAGAAAGAATGGCTCACTATTCGGCAAAAGAGGCAGCCGATGCTGGCATTCACGTGACATTTTCCCCTATGGCTGATCATGTAACCGATGCAAGATGGGGCAGAGTGCTGGAAAGTAGTGGAGAGGACCCCAGATTGGCAGCACGCTTGACCGCAGCCTATGTTCGTGGCTATCAAGGGGAAAGTCTGGATGATCCCAACAAGATTGCCTCTTGTGTGAAACATTTTGTTGGATATGGTGCTGCTAAAGGCGGTCGTGATTACAATGAGGCCAACTTATCGGATGTTGAGTTGTATCAAAATTATCTGCCTGCTTTTCAACAAGCAATCGAAGCGGGAGCAAAATTTGTCATGACGGCTTTTCAAAGCGTATCTGGGGTACCTATGACCGCAAATCGCCCACTTATTCAACATGTATTACGAGAGTTATTGAAATTTGAAGGGGTTGTCATTTCAGATTGGGGGGCTGTCCAAGAACTCTGTGCCCATCGTGTAGCTGAGAATAGTAGCGAGGCAGCTAAACTTGCATTCCAAGCTGGAATAGAAATTGAAATGATGTCCAATTGTTATCATGAACACTTAGAACATTTAGTAAGTGAAAATGGTTGGGAAGAGTTATTGGACCAAGCAGTTTGGCGTATTTTAATGGTAAAAAATGAATTGAATTTATTTGAAAATCCATATCGTTCAATGAATAGTCGTGTACATTCGAATGAATATAGAAAAGTGAATAATGAAATAGCAATTCGGACACCTGTTTTATTAAAAAACGAACATCAAGTATTACCGCTCAAGAAAAATGAAAAAATTGTTTTGTTAGGATCAAAGGCCGATTCGCAAGATGTTTTAGGAGCTTGGTCATGGATTGGAAAACAAGAGATGGCTATTTCTTTAAAACAAGGATTGGTCGATGGTGGCAATGATACATTGACATTCATTAAAGGAACACCATCTGAACGATTGCAAGATGCAGAAGTTGTGAGAGCGATTCAGGAAGCGGACAAAATAATCGTAGCGATAGGGGAAACGAGTGAAGAAACTGGGGAAGCTGCTAGCAAGGTTCATTTAAGAGTGCCTTTCGAAGATCAATTATGGTTGGATGAACTTCACAAAATGGGGAAAGTAACGATTGCGGTAATTTTTGCTGGCCGACCATTAGTTTTAACAGATATTGAACCAAAAGTTGATGGGTTAGTTATGGCTTGGTTTCCAGGCAGTGAGGCAGGACACATATTAGCACAATTATTAACAGGAGACTTTGATTTTTCAGGGAGACTACCGATGTCCTTTCCACAGAATGAAGGACAGCTTCCTTTGACATATCAACAAATGGAGACAGGTCGACCACTTACTCAAACAAATTATCAAGAAAAATATCTTTCGAAATATTTGGATTGTTCAAATGATCCTCTCTATGAATTTGGTTTTGGATTGCAATATGCCACAGTAAGTTGGAAGGATATTCAACTATCGACCAATCAGCTATCAGATGAATGCTCGACTAGATTAACAATGACGGTGAGTAATGATGCAACTATTCCAACACACTCAATTGTTCAACTCTATATGCGGGATGAAGTTACCACAGTGGTAAGACCGATGATTGAATTATTAGATGTGAAGGTTGTAAAATTAGAACCCCAGCAAAAAGTTGATATTACCTTTACTATTGATAAAAAAGATTTGAAATATGTTCATGCTGATTTGACCAAACAAATTGAACTTGGCAGAGTGACCTTTTTCATTGGTGAAAGTAGTAAGCGTATCGTATGGAGTGCCCCGTGCTTTGTTGGATAGAATTCAAGGACATGTAAAGAAAATTCAGTCAATTTGGTACAACTTGTACCAACCTGACTGTCTCTTTCAAATTGACGGAACGACAACCAATTTGATCAGGACTCATTGAATTTGAAAACGTTTTTATTTATACTTACATAGTAAAAACGTTTTCAGTGAAGAGGTGTTCATGATGGGACAGAAAATAACTATTCGGGATGTAGCTCGTGAAGCCCAAGTTTCAATCGCAACTGTCTCGAAGGCATTAAATGGTGTGGATGTTGTACGCCCAGAAACAAAAAAAAGAATTGTAGAAGCGGCGAAAAATTTACATTATGTACCAAACTTGAGAGGGAAACAATTAAAAGCCCAGCGAACGAAAATGTTGGGATTTTATACGCATACGATTGTTGGTCCATTTTTTAGCGTTTTAGTTCAAGCTATTTCTCAAGAAGCGGAGCGTTTTGGTTATGGAGTGAGCATCATTATATCCGCAGATAAAAATGTATTGCGAAATCATATGTTTGGACACACGGTGGATGGTTTGATTGGATTTGAAGATATGATTGATGTTTCAGATTTAGCAGCGATTAAAAGAGAAGGACTAAAAGCTGTTTTTATTGATCGTTTAATTTGTGATGAGGGGATTAGTAGTATTACTTTTGATTCATTTCAAGCAGGAAAACAACTAACCGATTATTTGTTATCACTGAATCATAATAAAATTGCTTTCTTTAAGGGTCCGCAAGGTGTCTATGATAGTGAAGAGCGTTTTCGTGGCTACCTAGCATCACTTAAAGAGCATGGAATACCACTTGAATCCAATTACATAGTGGATGGTGATTTTAATGAACAGACTAGCTATAAACGGGTTATTGATCTTTTAGAAAAGCTATCTAAAAAAGACTATCCAACAGCCATAATTGGTGGGAATGACTTAAGTGCGTTAGGAATCATTCAGGGGATATTCGCCAAAGGGTATCAAGTACCAGCTGATTTTAGCGTTGTCGGATTCGACAATATTGATGCATTGCGTTATTTTAAGCCTTCGCTTACGACAATCGATAATCCTATTGAAGAACAGGGGAAGCAAGCCGTTAAAGTTCTTGTGGATTTAATTAATGAACAAGGGAGTGGAGCAAGTTATCAGCTACCTACTCGGCTTATTGAGAGGGAAAGTACAAGAATGATTGAATAGACCAAAAAATAAAAACGTTTTTATTGAGAGGGGCAAGTTAAATGGAAGGGAAAAAAAGAGTAGCAACGAATCGGGTAAAACGATTCGGTCACGATTTTCAGAGACAATGGCAATTACAAGGTATGGCACTTTCTGGTGTGATTTACATGATTATTTTTAATTTTATTCCGATATATGGATTAGTCATTGCTTTTAAGAATTACACAGTTATTGATACAATTCAGAACGCACAATGGGTTGGTTTGGATAACTTCAAGGTAATTATGAATGATAAATATTTTTGGCAATCAGTAGTTAATACGTTAGGTATTAGTTTTTTGAAATTATTGTTTGGTTTTGTTTTACCAATTATTATAGCGGTTATGATTTATGAGCTTCGCGATAGCGTCTTTAAGCGCGTGGTTCAAACGATTTCTTATCTTCCCCATTTTCTATCATGGATTATCTTAGGTGGGATGTTAATTACTTGGTTTTCTTCGAATGGGATGTTCAATCAGTTACTTAGTCTGATTGGTATTCAATCACAAAGTAATCATATGCTAGATGCAGGTAAATATTGGTGGATTGCTTCAATCTCTGATGTTTGGAAAGAAGCTGGGTGGGGAACCATTCTTTATCTTGCAACAATGGCCAAAATCGATCCAACGTATTACGAGGCTGCGAAAATGGATGGTGCGAGCCGTCTACGTCAGATTTGGAGTATTACAATTCCAATGATTCGAAATATTATTTCCTTAAACTTAATTCTTACTATAAGTGGCCTACTTAATTCCAATTTGGATCAAACACTTGTCTTAATGAATTCTCAAAATCAACCCAGATCTGAAGTTATCAATTCTTACGTGTATCGTATTGGGTTAATGCAAGGCGATTTTTCTTATGCAACTGCAGTAGGATTAGGCATTTCAGTAATATCTCTTATTTTATTGGTAGTTACTAATTTTGTTACCAAAAAATTAAATGATAATCAATCTGTACTATAGAGAGGTGAACAGTTTAGATGAAAACAAGAAGTAGTGGTGCAAAAAGGATAAAAGATAAAGATAGTCAAATATTTAATGTAATAAATATTTGCTTACTCATATTATTTACCATCATTATCATCGTACCTATTTGGAATATTGTTGCCTCTTCATTTGCAACGAGCGATGCGTTAGCTAAAGGCAATTTTATTTTTTGGCCTGAAGAAACATCGTTAGATAATTATATTCGTGTGTTGAGTGATAGTAGTTTATGGTCAGCGTTATTTATCTCTGTTTCTAAGACGGTTATTGGTGTTTTAGCACACACGGCATTTTGTGCCATAGTGGCCTATGCATTGAGTAAAAGAGGGCTAAAAGGTAGAAATCTTTATTCTAGTCTAGGATTAATAACAATGCTGTTTTCAGGAGGGATGATACCGACTTATTTATTAATCAAATCATTGGGATTGTTAAATACGTTTTGGGTTTATATCATTCCATCTTTGTTGAGTTATTACGATGTCATTATTCTGATGAACTTTTTCCGAGATGTTCCAATATCATTGGAAGAATCAGCCAAAATTGATGGTGCGAGCGATTGGTTAGTTTTTCAAAAAATATTTTTGCCGCTTTCGAAACCAGCATTGGCTACAATTGCGTTATTCCATGGCGTATGGCAATGGAATGATTTTATGACAGCCAAATTGTATGTGACAGATAAAGCACTTTATCCGTTGCAAATGAAATTGTACGAAATTATTACACAATCACAAGCTGCTTCATCACAAGGATTGAATGCAGCAATCGAAATAGGCACGACTTCTAAAGGGATTCAATTGGCTACGATTGTTGTTACGACTGTACCAATTTTAATTATCTATCCATTATTACAAAAGCACTTTATTTCAGGAATGATGTTAGGTGCGGTTAAAGAATAGGAGGAAAAATAGTAATGAAAGCAAATTGGAAAAAAGGATTACTTACTTTGGGGCTGGCGAGTGGATTAATAATGAGTTTAGCCGCTTGTGGCAGCAAAAAAGATACTAACGAAAGTGGTTCGGCGAAGTTACCATCGATATCCAAAAGATACAAAATAGACAAAGAAACACCAGCATGGAAAATCGATACAAAAAAAGAAACAACGACACTAACTTGGTATGTAAATGCTGACTGGTGGAATACTGAGTTTGGCAAAGATATGGTAACAAAAAAAATAAAAGAAGATTTGAATATTAACATCAAATTTATAACAGGTGATGATACAAAATTAAACACGTATTTTGCTGGTGGAGATATGCCGGATATTGTGTCAGTCTTTGATTCCAACTCTTCTGTGGCACGTAAAGCAAATACCTGGGCATATTCATTACAAGATTTAGCTGATAAATATGATCCATATTTTTACAATGTAGCAAGTAAAGATACACTTAATTGGTATAAATTATCTGATGACAAAACATATGGCTACCCAGATTATTCTAATACACAAGCGGATTACGATAGTGGGAATATTTATACTCGCGATGCGTTTATTATTCGAAAAGATGTATACGAAGCCATTGGTAAACCAGATATGACAACACCAGAGAACTTTGTAAAGGCAATGAAATTAATTAAGGAAAAATTTCCTGATTTGATTCCTTTTGGCTTTAATGACTTTGCTTCGGACGGTTCATCAAATGGATCGATGGATGGAGTTGTCCAAGATATGTTGGGTGTTCCATATACAAAAGATGGAAAATACTATGACCGCAATCTGGATGAAGACTATATCAACTGGGTCAAAGCATTCCGACAAGTACATCAAGATGGAAATATAAGTGATGATTCTTTCACGGATGATGGAGATAAATTTAAAGAAAAAGTTCAAACAGGAAAATATGCAACAATAATGATGGGTTCTTTCGTCAATCAAGGGATTGCTCTTCAAACATTTGCTTCATCTAATCCAAACTCCGCATATATTGCAGTAAATGGTATTCAAAGTACAAAAGGACGCAAAGCAACACTGTCACAAGCGGGAATTTCTGGGTGGATGATTAACTACATTAGTAAACAAAGCAAAGATCCAGCAAAAGCTATGCAAGTATTCACCTATTTACTTAGTGAAGAAGGTCAAATGTTAACGAACTTTGGTATTGAAGGACAAACTTATACTAAAGATGCTGATGGTACGGTTCATTGGACTGAATCTGCTAGCCAAGTACAAAGTAATGAACCTGAAAAATGGCAAAAAGAATACCGAATTGGTGAGTTTATTCAATTTGGGCACGATCGATACAAAGCACTAAATCCAGATTCTTATGTATCTGCTGTAAAACAAATGCAAGAATGGGGTACAGGAAAATTAAAATCTCAATTTGTAACAGAAAACATTGGACCGGATTCTGGAACACAAGAAGCACGTGCCTTGAGTGCAGTTCAAACAAATTGGGGAACCACTCTTGTGGGAATGTTGCGTTCAGATAGCGATGAGCAATTAGAGTCAATTTTGAAAAAATACAAAACATTCCAAAAGGATAACAATATTGAAGCAATTAATAAAGTAAGAAATGAAAAAATAGCTGAAAATAAGAAAAAATTGGGTTTAGATGAATAAGATATAAGCAATGGAGGAGAAGAAAGAATGAATGGATGGTTTGATTCAAACGGGAAAATATATCAGATAATGCAACTGTGCAGTGACTTATTAGTACTAACAATCATTATGATTCTTTCTTCCATTCCTTTAATTACGATTGGCGCAGCTTTGACTGCTGGATATACAGTAGCATTTGGCATAATCGAACAGAAGGGACAATCAATATCAAAAGAATACTTTAAGTCATTTAAAAAGAATTTCTGGAACGCGACGAAAATATGGTGCAGCTATTTAGTTGTTATTTTTATACTGATAGTTAGCATTCCTTTTGTTAGCAAATTTAGTTGGATTCAATATCCAATGCTACTTTTATTTACCATTTTCATGATGACCTGTATGATAGTATTTCCACTTCTTTCTCGATTTGAAAATAATGCTCTTATTACCTTAAAAAATTCTTTCTTTCTTGTTTTGCAATATGTTCCTTCTGCAATTTTAATTTTTGGAGTATGGTTCTTGTATTTTATAGGTGGTATTTTTGTCCATAAGCTCTTTCTAGTGTGGCTTTTTTGGGGCTTAGGTACGTGTATAGTGGTAAATTCATGGTTATTTCAACAAATAATTAAACGATACGAGTTAAATGAAAAGAGGTAAGTGTAGTGTTTATCGGGATAGATATAGGTGGAACAACCATTAAATACGGATTGGTGGATGATCAAGGGAGAGTGTCTACTAAAAATTCAGTTCAAACGAGTCACATAAAGGATGACTTGATTCACCAACTAGTGACCATTATAGATAATTATAAAGATGAAGAAATTGACGGAGTAGGAATTAGTGCCCCCGGAATCATTCAAAAAAATGGATTGATGACCACAGCTGGGTCTATTCACAGTTTATATGGAACAAATTTAAAAATGGTATTAGAGGAGAAGGTGAATCTTCCTATATCAATTATTAATGATGCGAATGCAGTAGCTATTGCAGAAAAGTGGATAGGGAACGCAAAAGATTTCGAAAATTATTTATGTGTCGTTCTGGGTACTGGAATTGGTGGTGGAATCGTTATCGATGGAAAATTATTCAGTGGTGCCCATGGTATGGCTGGAGAATTTGGTTGGATGTTAATTGATCGTTTACCTGAAGAAGATATAGAAAAGGTTTCATATAATCAACGAGCAGCAGTCGTTGGCGGTTTGTGTCATCAATACAATCTTAAAAAACATCTGGAGAATTTAGAAGCTGAGGATGTAGATGTATATGATGCTTTTGAAATAATGAACCGAGCAAAAAATGGGGAAAAAGTTGCTCAGTCGGTATTAGAACAGTTTTATACCGATTTAAGTGTAGGACTTATGAATCTGATGTGCAATTTTGATCCTGAGGCTATTTTAATTGGCGGTGGAATCAGTGGAAATGAAGAATTCAGTAATCAATTGAAACAGCGATTAGAGGAATTATTAAGCAAACATGAAAGTTTTCATCGGCTAAAAAATATTATTCAGATTCCTATTATTCCAACTAAATTGCAAAATGATGCTGGAATGATTGGGGCAGTATATACGTTAAAACAATTTTTGTAGTGTATGTTGATGCGGTGGAGACAGTCAATTGACGACTCTACCGCATCATTTATTGTTATTTGGATGGTATACCTATATCTTCATAAAAAGTTCTGTTGCGTATACAATCGCCAAGGCTAAGATGGCTGCAATTGCCGTAAATGCAAGTACAATAGTGAGTTTTTCGACAAAATATTTTCTATTATTTCTTTGTTTTTGCAATGTTTCTAAGTTTGGATTTCCTTCAGTAAAGGCAATGATTTCTTTTAGCGTCTTTACATTAGCTTTCTTCTTTTCTTTTTCTATTTTTAGTGCAAATACCATGCTGATTCCCCACAATATTCCAAATGGGATGTATCCCTTTGCACCAAAAATAGTGATACTGGGTACGCCTACTATCAATGCCAGTAGGATAAAGAAAAGCATACCTTTTGTGTTTTTGTCCATGTGTTCACTGTTGACCATTTTTTTCATCGTTGCCACGTCTCCTTTGACTAGTTCATCTAGGGTAATCTCAAAAAGAACGCTTAACGCGATTAAGTTGTGAATATCTGGGTAGGTTTTATCATTTTCCCATTTGGAAATTGTTTGGCGAGTGACATAAATTCTTTCCGCTAACTCTTCTTGAGAAAAATTATGTAACTCACGATATTTTTTTAACTGTCTGCTAAAGTTCAATTTGATTCCTCCTAGTAAATGAAGCATATAGGAAATTTGGAAAACTGTCTGTCTACAGTGCGTTACATAGGCTTATTTTAGCATGTCTACAGTTGTTTCCATTGTCGAAAAAGTATTCTTTTCTAGGGAAGGAGGCTTTTTTTAGCCAGGTTGCTCCTTTTTTCGTAGGGACATGCTATCATACCAATAGTAAGCTGAAATTAGCAAAGTGTAAATAATTGGATTGGTATTCTATGTCAAGCAGGTGTCAATCAGAGGGGAGAAACAGTTGAATAATAATGATATTTTAATTCGTTTGCGGTATGCATTAGCTATTAGCAATCCAGAGATGATTGAGATTTTTCGTTTGGGTGGAAAAGAACTGACGTTAACGGAATTAGGAGTCTTGCTAACGAAACAAGATCCAGAAGCGGATTTGCCACGTGATGCCGTCTGTGATCGACGAACACTGGAGCAGTTCCTAAATGGATTAATCTTGTATAAAAGAGGCCCGCAACCGACGAAAGAAGGGGTTACACCACCACATCCCTATCAGATGGATACACAAGCGCAAGTTAATAATGTTATGATGAAAAAAATCAAGATTGCCTTAAAGATGACAAGTGAAGATATTCAAGCATGCTTACAACTGGCAGGCTTGTATGTGTCAACAAGTGAAATTGGGGCTATCTTACGTAAAGCGGGACAGCGGAATTATATGCCTTGTAAAGACAGTTTTGCTCGTAATTTCTTAAAAGGATTGACCATACGAGAACGAAAATGATGAACAAGTTATATAGTATAAAAGAAACGGACATACTATTCAAAATACCATCAAACAACGTCAAGCCTGTTTGATGGTATTGTTTTGCAAAGTTTAAAAAAGTTATTTTCTTCGAATCATATACCGTAAGAGTGCTGCATAACTAACCCAAAGTACAACACTGACAATCAGAATAATCAGCCAGGCATACTTATTTTTGGTCATGGGTAATGGAACATTCATTCCGAAGAAACCTGTGATAACTGCTAGACTAGCTAGTAAGATTGAAATAATAGTTAACGTGGTCATATTGTCGTTTAGGTTATTGTTTAGAATATTGTTATACGTTCCTGAAAGTTGTTGCAAGACTTGTGCATTTAGCTGCGTCATACTGGAAAGTTGCCGAGCTTCAATAATAGTATCTTCTAATTGTTCACGTTCTAAATCATCTAGTTTTTTATAGATTGTCTGGCCTTTTAGCTGCTCCAATAAAATGATATTTTGATTGGCGGCAGAGACTAAATACAACATCCCTGTTTCGATATCGGATAAGGCCAACAGATTGTGTTTGGTTGTTTTCATTCGTAATTTGCGGTTGAATTCATCTTTTGACCGATCCATTTTTTCAACATAGGGAAAATACGATTCGGAGATTAAAAATAAAGTTACAAATAAAAAACGATAGACGGTTAGATTGGGTGTTCGTTCGACGAAATGTGTCATTTTTTTGATGATATAGGCATTGTCGTTGTTATAGATCGAAATAAACCGATCTTTTTGAGCAATAAAGGTCATTGGAACGGTCTCATAATGGTTGTCTTCTTTGGTGCGGTTAAGCACGTTAAAAATAACGGTTAGTGTATCAGTTTCCCAGTCGTATTCAGTATGGGCACGTTCATTTTTATCGAGGGCATAACCAAGTGTTTCTTCATCAATTTTGTATGCTTGATAAATTTGAGAAGTTTCCCCAATCTTGTCAGAATTGATGGAAATCCACGTTTGGTTTTGACCAAAAGTTGTCGTTGTAATCATAGTTTGATCCTTTTTGGTTTTTTTTAACTATATCATGCTTTTTTGAAGTGGACAATTTTGAGAGTGACAGGATGTGATGGAAAAATTATAACAAATTATGCCGTTTCATTTTGTTATAGAGACTTGCTCGTGAAATGCCTAGTTTTTTTGCACAATTGGTTTTATTTCCGTTTACTTCTGCAAGGGTTTGTCTGATTAATTTCTTTTCTGCTTCATTCTTACTATTTGTAATGGGTGAATCGCTATGTTTTGTGTATGTTTGCCATGTTTCACGAATCGTAGTAGGTAAGTCTGTAAAGGTTACTTGGTTGTTTTCACACAGACCAACGAGGGATTCGCAGAGGTTGGCTAGTTCGCGAATATTTCCTGGATAATTGTAATGATATAGACATTTTCGTGCATCTTCGTCAAGGATAGGCACTTTTTTGTGGAGATAGCGAGCTGCTTCTGTTAGAAAATGGTCTAGTAAAATAGGTAGATCTTCAGGATTCTCTCTTAATGAGGGTAATTCAATCGGTAGTACGTTTAGACGGTAAAATAAATCTTCGCGAAATTTCTTACGAGTAATTTGTTCCCGTAAATTTTGATTAGTAGCTGCGATGACACGGACATTGATTTTCTTTGAATAGTCAGCACCTACGGGTTCAATGGTTTTTTCTTGAAGTACTCTGAGCAACTTTGCTTGCATGGCTAATGGCATATCACCAATTTCATCGAGAAAAATGGTTCCATTTTCTGCTTGTTCAAATTTGCCTTTTTTACCTGTCTTCAAAGCTCCTGTAAAAGCACCACTG
This sequence comes from Enterococcus camelliae, assembly GCF_042685105.1. Taxonomy (NCBI): domain Bacteria; kingdom Bacillati; phylum Bacillota; class Bacilli; order Lactobacillales; family Enterococcaceae; genus Enterococcus; species Enterococcus camelliae. The sequence continues at coordinate 20,646 of NZ_JBHUMO010000001.1, forward strand.
ACATAGCCAAAAAGTTCCGATTCCAATAAACTTTCTGGAATAGCCGAACAGTTGATAGCAACAAAATTACCTGCAGCGGCAGGACTTAGTTGATGAATCGTTTGGGCACAGAGTTCTTTTCCGGTACCGCTTTCACCAGTAATCAAAACATTTGAAGGTAAGGGAGCAATTTTGCTAATTCGTTTTTTTAATTGGTTGCTTATAGAGGAATGTCCAATAATCTTGTCTAAGTAATAAGATGTTCGTGAAGAAGCACCAGTTTTCGGATCGTGAAATTCTTCGGTTAATCGATTGGTGACAGCATACATTTCATCAATGTTTCGGTAGATAAGGACGCCAGTTGCACCGACGAGCAAATGATTTTCATATAGTGGGTAACGATGAACGATTAAGGATTGGCCATTAATGATTTGAATTTGATTGCGTTCTTCTTCGCCATTTTGGCAAATAATGTGTAAACGAGTATTTTCGATGACTTCTTGTACAGGTTTTTGTAGGACGAATTCTTTCTTCTTTCCCAATAATTTACAGTAAGCATCATTAATTTCGGTAATAATACCACGGGTATCGACAACTACAATACCTTCGTATGAATTATCCAAAATTTGTTGTAAAACGGACATAGTTGTTAGTGAATGTTTGGCAGTATCAATTTGGACAGCTCGTGCTTTCAAAATATCTGTTCGAGTGACAATGCCGACCAATTGTTGGTAGTCATTAATGACAGGTAGGCATCCTTCATGCATACTGAGGGCTTTTTCTAGTGGATCCATAGGGAAAACAGCATCAAATGTGGTTTCCATAATGGTACTTACAGCATCCTTGGTTGGTTTGTTTTCAAACAAGGCATTCATAATAGTCGTTTTGGTTAGCATTCCTTCTAAAAAGTGATTTTCACTGATAACAGGGATGCCATAAAAGTTATGATAGGAAAAAAGCGCAATTGCTTCATCGATGGTTTGATTTGGATGGATGGTGATTGGTTCTTGAGTCATCCATTTACTAACCGTATTTTGAGTATGAATTTGTTCTGGTCCAGATGATTGAATGCGTTGCATGTAAAAGAGCTCCTTTTGTATAATAGGTTGGACTATTATGTGCATTAGTGTATAAAAAACTGTACAAATTAGTATACCACAAAAAAGAAAACGCTTAAATAATAGCGTTTTCTTTTTTTGGTATAAACTTTGCTATTAATAAAGTGAAATCAAAAAATATTGGAGGGAATAAAAGATGAATACGTTCGAATCACCGCAACAAATTGTTTATGGAACAGACTCATTAAAGAAATTAGGACCAATAGTACGAAGTTATGGTAGTCGGGTGTTTATTGTTAGTGATTTAATGATGGAAAAATTAGGTTATCTTGAAAAGATAATTTCACTTCTTCAAGAAGAAGGCCTATATACTTTTCATTATTTGGGAGCTAATACAGAACCGACTGATTTATTTGTTGAAGAAGCCTTGCAATTATTTAAAAAAGAGCAAGGAGATGTGATTGTGACTCTAGGTGGAGGAAGTTGTATTGATACAGCGAAAGCAGTAGCAGTCGTTGCGACGAATCCTGGGTATATAGGTGAATTTATGAAAGATCGTATTGCAGAGCAACCACCAGTACCGCTCATTGCTATACCAACAACAGCAGGAACTGGTTCTGAAGCGACCAATGTGACCGTGATTACAGATACCACCAATAATACTAAAATGATGATTAAACAATTTGCCTTTTTACCTAAAGTTGCCTTAGTTGATCCGAGTTTGACGGTGACTAGTCCAAAATCGGTGACCGCTGCAACTGGATTGGATGCATTGTGTCATGCGATGGAATCATATTTTTCATTGAAAGCTCAACCGATGACCAAAACGTTCTCATTATCAGCAATTAAAAAAATAATGAATAATATTCAAACAGCTTATGAAGAAGGAACGAACTTAGTTGCACGTGACAATATGTCATTGGCTTCATTAGAGGCAGGATTAGCTTTTTCAAATGCATCTGTGACATTGATTCATGGCATGAGCCGTCCAATTGGAGCTATGTTCCATGTTCCGCATGGTATTTCGAATGCGATGTTGCTACCAGCTATTTTAGATTACACACGAGATGAAGCGATTATTCCATTAGCTGAAATCAGCCGGATGCTTTATCCAGAACAAAAAGGTACTGATGAAGAATTAGCTGATGTATTTATTAAACGTGTAAAACAACTATGCCAAGAGTTAAATATTCCGAATTTAGGCGATTGGGGTATTAAAAGGGAAGAATTTGAAGAAGTGCTGAACAAAATGGCCTTTGATGCCTTAGATAGTGGTAGTCCAAATAATAATCCACGAATTCCAACACATGAAGAAATTGTTGAACTGTATTTAACATGTTACGACTATCAATATTAGGAGGAAGATGAAATGACTAGAACATTAAAAAATTATATTAACGGTGAATGGGTAGCAAGCGACACGACAAAAAGTGATGTTGTTGTCAATCCAGCTACTGAAGAAGTATTAGTAACGATTCCTTTTTCAACTAAAAAAGAAACAAGTCACGCCATTGAGATAGCAAATGAAGCGTTCCAATCTTGGCAAAAAGTACCTGTACCTGTTCGCGGTCGTTATCTATTTCAATTACAACATCTTTTAATCGAAAATAAGGAAGAATTGGCTCGTTTAATTACAATTGAAAATGGAAAAGCATTGTCTGAAGCGTTGGGAGAAGTACAACGAGGTATTGAAAATGTTGAAAATGCTGCAAGTATTACGAATCTTATTATGGGAGATTCTCTTTCGACGGCAGCAACAGATGTAGAAATTACGAACTATCGCTACCCAATCGGAGTTGTTGGAGCAATCACACCATTTAACTTCCCGATGATGGTACCTTTTTGGATTTTCCCTATGGCATTAGCTTGTGGAAATGCGGTAGTTTTAAAACCTTCAGAAAAAACCCCCTTGTTGATGGAAAAAATTGTTTCCCTTGTCGAAGAAGCTGGCTTTCCTAAAGGTGTATTTAATGTAGTTTACGGAGCACATGATGTGGTAAATACCTTATTAGAACATCCATTAGTCAAAGGCATTAGTTTCGTTGGTTCTAAAAATGTGGGTGAATATGTCTACAAAACGGGTACTCAAAATTTGAAACGTGTGCAAGCATTAACAGGGGCGAAGAATCATGTCATTATTTTGAATGATGCTAATATTGATCGTGCGGTGAAAGATATCATTGGTGGAGCATATGGATCAGCTGGTGAACGTTGCATGGCAGCTTCTGTCATTGTCCTGGAAGAAACAATTGCCGATGAATTTATTGCCAAGTTTAAAAAGGCTGCTCAAGAAATCAAAATTGGTAATGGGTTAGATGAAGGAACGTTTTTGGGACCGGTTATTCGAAAAGATGCACAAGAAAGAACCTTTGGCTATATTCAAAAAGGAATTGATGAAGGGGCAGAATTGTTACTAGATGGTCGGGAAAATCTTCCAACAGAAGGCTATTTTGTCGGACCAACAATTTTTGATCATGTGACAACGGAGATGACCATCTGGAAAGATGAAATCTTTGCGCCAGTGGCATCAATGATTCGAGTAAAAGATATTCATGAAGCAATTGAATTAGCGAATGCCTCAGAGTTTGCGAATGGTTCTTGTTTGTATACCAATAATGCCTCGGCGATTCGTTATTTCAGAGAAACTGTAGATGCAGGTATGTTGGGAATCAATCTAGGTGTTCCGGCACCGATGGCTTGGTTTGCTTTCTCTGGTTGGAAAAACTCTTTCTTCGGTGATTTGCATGCGAACGGAAAAGACAGTGTTGAATTCTATACGCATCGAAAAGTTGTGACCGCTCGTTATGCACAAAGTGAAATTTGAGATAAGGAAAATCAAGTAACGAGCATGAAAACACACAATAAAAAATAAACAGAATGAGTTGATTTGGATTCCTTATTATCACAAGACTTTGAAAGAGCAACGTGCAAAGAAAAATCTGTGAAAAATAAGGAATCCTTTTTATTATTTTATGATGAATCATTCTCATAAGGAGGAAATTATTTTGACAATTATTGGGGTGTTAATTGGCATCATCTTTATTATTTGGTTGTCTATGAAAAATATAAGTATTTTGATTGTAGCCCCTTTGGCGACCATGCTAGTTATTGTTTTTAATCAAATGTCAATTTACAACATATTTTTAAGTGGTAATCCAGACAGTTTTATGTTTTCTTTAGCAAATTATGTTTTAAGGTATTTCTGGATTTTCTTGTTAGGATCTATTTTGGCGAATTTAATGGAAGAGAGTCGCGCAACAGATGCGATTGCCCAGACAATCGTCAATAAAATTGGTACGGATCGACCATATAATATTTTGTTAGCTATTTTTTTGATTAGTTTCATCCTAACTTTCGGAGGAATCAGTCTATTCGTAGCTATGTTTGCCATCATTCCTTTGGCACGAGTGCTGTTTCAAAAAGCAAATATTTCGTGGCACTTAATTCAAATACCTCTTTGGTTGGGAATATGTACGGTAACCATGACTGTTTTACCAGGGAGTCCATCTATTCAGAATATTATTCCGATTGATTATCTGGATACATCATTAACAGCGGCCTTTTTACCTAGCTTAGTAGCATCCGTGGTCTGTGTCGGGTTTGGTCTATGGTATATGGGTTACGCACTAAAACGTAGTCAATCGTTAGGTCAGCAGTTTGCAACCTTTGCGACAGTTGTCGAAACAAAAAAAGTACAAAAAGAACTTCCTTCATTTGAAAAAAGTATCTTACCTCTAGCAACATTAATTGTGATTTCTTTTTGTGGAAGCCTGTTCGGTAATGATTTTTTAAAGAAAAACGTAATTTATTTTGCATTAGTGATTGCAGTAGCCCTTTGTATTTTGCTTTTTCGAAAAAGTTTTTCATCAATTGTCGGTTCATTGAATAAAGGGGCAAGTGGCGCAGTATTACCAATCTTTTCGACAGCTGCCGCGGTAGCGTTCGGCTCGATTGTTGTCAAATCAGATGGTTTTGCTACTATTCAAGAATTATTGTTTTCATTACCTGTACCTAGTTATGTCAATTTAGGCTTGTTCACAGCGATTATGTCAGGAATAACTGGCTCATCATCTGGAGCACTGGGTATTGTGATGCCTAATTATGCCGAATATTATTTGCATTCGGGTCTGGATAAAGAAATGATTCACCGAATTGCGACCATTGGTTCCAACATTTTGACTATCGTGCCGCAGAGCGGGGTATTTATCACGTTTATTGGTCTGACGAAACTCACTCCGAAAACAGGATTTAAAGAATCATTCATCACTGTTTTTGTAGGTTCATTATTAGCAGAAATAGTCGTTGTTTGTTGGGCGTTATTCGTGGGTTAAAAATCGACTATTTTGCGTGTTCGGGTGATTCCTAGTATAATACATTTGTTTTGTAGCGAGAGAAGAGATGAATGAAAAGAATGGAGAATCACCCATGAGTGAAAATTTTTGGGCAGAGTTACCGAAGCCCTTTTTTGTCTTGGCACCGATGGAAGATGTTACCGATGTGGTTTTTCGACATGTGGTTCAAAAAGCTGGTGCACCAGATGTATTTTTTACAGAGTTTACGAATTCGGATAGTTACTGCCATCCAGATGGAATTGAAAGTGTGCGTGGGCGTCTGGTTTTTACCGAAGACGAACAGCCAGTTGTTGCTCATATCTGGGGAGACAAACCAGCGTTTTTCCGGCAAATGAGTTTGGGAATGGCCGAGATGGGCTTTAAGGGGATTGATATCAATATGGGTTGTCCCGTACCCAATGTGGCAGAACGTGGCAAAGGGAGTGGCTTGATTTTGCGTCCAGAAGTGGCCGCTGAGCTAATCGCTGCAGCTAAGGCCGGTGGATTGCCTGTGAGTGTGAAAACGCGCTTAGGGTTTGAAGAATTAGCAGAACACCAAGCGTGGATTGAACACCTTTTGCGGCAAGATATTGCCAATCTATCTATTCACTTACGAACGCGTAAGGAAATGAGTAAAGCAGCCGCACATTGGGAAATGATTCCTCTTGTGACAGCTATCCGCGATCGCGTAGCACCTCAGACAACCATTACGATTAATGGGGATATTCCTGATCGTGCTACCGGTCTCGCTTTAGCAGAGCAGTATGGAGTCGATGGCATTATGATTGGTCGGGGAATTTTTAAAAACCCTTTTGCTTTTGAAAAGAAACCACGGCAACATACTGCCAGTGAATTGCTTGATTTGCTGCGGTTGCAACTTGATTTGCAAGATGTTTACCAAGACCGTGTTCCGCGGCCAATTGTGGGGTTGCATCGTTTTTTCAAAATTTATGTCAAAGGGTTCCCAGGAGCGAGTGAGTTGCGCGTTCGTTTAATGGCAACGAAATCAACAGAGGAAGTCCGGACCATTCTAGATGCGTTTGAGCAAGGCGTATATAAACCAGTTGGAGAAGAAAAAGAAGAACGGTGATTTTCGAGCCGTTCTTTTTTGTTGAAGGCAGGGATGCTCTTACACAGTCCATTGTGGGAGTCCGTTATTTTTGCTAAAATATAACCACAGTATGAGGAGGAAAGTACTATGCCGACAATGAATGATGTAGCAAGATTAGCAGGTGTATCAAGAGGAACTGTATCCAATTATATTAATGGGGTCCAAGTGAAACTTGAATCGCAACAACGCATTCAAGCGGCGATTACCGAGTTAAATTATGTTCCAAATAGTACTGCGCGTGAGTTGAAACTAAATCGTTCGAATTTTGTCGTATTTATTTTGCCAACGACGCGTACGCCTTTTTTTGCCGAATTAACGCAAGAAATCCAACAAATGTTGAAGCAGAAAAATTACAAGATGCTTTTGTGTACTTCGCAAAATGATATTGCGGAAGAATTAGAATATATTCAAATGGCAAAAGAACAAAAAGTTGCGGGCATTCTTACGATATCCTACAGTGATTTAGGTAAATACCTAACAAATGATGTGCCAATCGTTTCGATTGAGAATCATCTGTCAAAGACGATTCCTTGCGTTTCCTCTGATAATTACGCTGGTGGTTGTATGGCAGCAAAGCAATTATTGGAAAAAGGCGCCAAAAATCTGCTTATTTTGACGCGGAGTACGGAAAAAACAGCGGTGAATTATGGACAGCGTGCACAAGGATTCATTGATTACTGCCAACATAAACAAGTCGATTACACTGTTTTTGACTCCCCTTATCATGAGGATCGTTTTTATCCACAATTGCAAACGTTTTTAATGAATACCTATCAAAAAGCGTGTCCATTTGATGGGATTTTCGCAGTTTCCGATCAATATGCTGATTTTTCTTATACGATTTTAAGGCAGTTAGGACATGCTGTCCCTCAATCTGTCCAGTTGATCGGATTCGATGGTGGAAAAATGTATCCAGAGCAAAAATATTTTCTTTCATCTATTCGCCAACCAGTAAAAAAAATTGCGGAACAATGTGTTTCACGTTTAGAAGAATTGCTTTGGAATAAAGAAAATGACGTAAAGAAAACGACCATTTTGCCGATTGAATTTGTTCAGGGGGAAACAACCAAAAAATAATTTTTGAAAACCTTTGCGTAAATTCTTTTTTTATTGTATAGTATGTGCATATTAAAGATAAATGGAACGTTCCAAAAAATAGGAGCGTCTATTATTTATTCTAATAATGGAACGTTCCAAAAAAGGAGGACCTTATGAAAAAATTTGCAATCGCTTCACATGAGAAAATGGCATTAGGAATTCAAAGTACATTGGAACTTTTTGTTGGCAAAGATCTTGATATCACGTATATGGCAGCTTATGTTGAAGGGCTACCCGATATCGATGCACAGATAGCAACGTTTTTTGACAATATCCACGAAGAAGATCAAGTGGTCATTTTTACAGATATGTTTGGTGGTAGTGTCAATCAAAAAATCACGTTGGCGGCTAAAGATCGAACCAATGTATTTATTGTCGCAGGATTTAATTTACCAGTAATGATTGAAATTATTTATGGAGCTGAAATCTATACCGACAAACTTTTGAGAGACTTATTGGAGAATGGTCGACAAGCCATGCAGCTTGTTGAAACGGATTTTTCTAAAGTTAGTGGGGAATCAACGGAAAACGGAATGAACGAAAGCAAACCGGACACACCAACAGAAACTAATGTGCTTCGTTCAGCCCCTGTGCAAGATGTTGGTGGTGCTACAATAAAAATTCCAACAACGCTGAGAGTTGATGAACGACTAATTCATGGACAAATTGCAATGGTTTGGTCGCGTGAGCTTCATTTACAAGGAATATTGGTAGCAAATGATGAAGCAGCAGATAACGAAACGCAACAAATGGCATTGAAAATGGCGGTACCGGCAGGCATTCCGATGTTGGTGCGTTCCCTTGAAGATGCTGCGACTATTTTAAAAGATCCACGAGCACAGCATCGTCGTTTGTTGGTGCTAGTACGAACGGTGGCCGATGCTTTGGCCTTGGCTGAACGCGTTCCGAACATGTCTTATATCAATGTTGGAAATGTTGGAAAATCCGTTGAGGGAGAGAAGGAAATTTTGACACAGTTCGTGATGTTGACACCAAATGAATTGGCAAGTTTAAAAAAATTGGTCGCCATCTATCCAGAAACGGCTTTGCAAAATTTACCTTCAGATAAAAAAGAAATGGCACAATCATTTGTATCATAAAGGAGAGAAAAAACGATGTTAGGTGAAGCAATTATTGTCGCCCTGGTTGTATTTTTGACAGTCGGTGGCCAAGAATTATTAGGATTTACAATGTTAGGGAGACCAATTGTTATTGGTCCATTATTGGGATTGTTACTAGGAGATATTCAAACGGGATTGTTAGTCGGAGCCTCTTTGGAAACGATTTTTATGGGTGTTGTCAATATTGGTGGAGCAAGTTCTGCGGAACCCGGCTTGGCGACAGCTCTGGCAACAGCTTTTGCGATTAATATGCATGCAGGGGTAGAAGTAGCGATTCCTATCGCGATACCTTTAGGAATTATTGGCCTTCAAGTGAAGACACTTCTGTATGTTGGTGTGGTTGGACCGTTTGCAGTGAAATTTGATCGGATGGCACAAGCCGGCGATGCAAAAGGAATCGCTCGCTTACATTTTGGATTATGGGGGTTGCAATGGTTTATTTACGCATTAATTCCTTTTTTTGCGATTCTTTTCGGTTCGGAAGCAACTCAATCCATCTTGGAAAAAATCCCTGAAGTCATTACGCATGGATTAAGTTTGGCTGGTAATTTACTACCTGCAGTGGGGATGGCGATGCTATTAAAGATTCTATGGGACAACAAAGTGGCCGTTTACTTTTTCTTAGGATTCATTTTAATTGCCTACTTTAAGGCGCCATTGATTGCTGTTGCAGTCATCGCAGTTATTATTGCAATTGTGAGTGCAAGTCGTGATTTGGACTTGAAACAATTAAAAAAACAATTTACCCATGTACCACAAACTAAGTCGGCAACCAATAAATCAAAAGCTGACGTTGAAGTTGATGAGTTCTTTAGCTAAGGGAGGAAAAAAGAATGGCAACACAAACAAAACAATTATCTGCAACAGAAAAAAAACTATTAAAAAAAATGTATTGGCGTTCATTTTCGCTATATTCAGCTGTAACACCATCAAAACAAGGTGCATCCGGTGTTTCCTATGCGATGCAACCATTTCTAGACCAATTTTATAAAAAGGAAGAACAAAAACGAGAAGCAATGGTTCGGCAAATGGCTTATTTTAATACCAATGTGGCTGTCTACCCATTTGTATTAGGGATTGCTGCTTCGATGGAAAAAGAAAATAGTGAGAAAAAAGATTTTAATGCAGAGTCCATTAACGCTATTAAAACAAGTTTAATGGGTCCATTAGCAGGGATTGGGGATTCGATTTTCTGGGGTGTACTTCGGACCATTGCCGCGGGGATTGCGGTTAGCCTAGCACAGGCGGGGAATGTTTTAGCACCAATTATCTTTTTGCTACTCTTTAATGTCCCTGTACAATGGCTTCGTTGGAAGGGTGGACAATTAGGGTATACCTTAGGATCAACCTATATTTCGAATTTGTATGAAAATGGCTTGATTAATATTCTAACAAAAGCTGCCAGTATTGTTGGTCTAGCAATGGTGGGGGCGATGACCAGTCAAATGGTCAAATTAGATATTACATGGAACATGGTCATGGATGGAAAAACCATCTTAAAAACACAAGAAATGTTGGATCAAATATTTGTAGGATTGATTCCATTAACCATTACACTAGTTAGTTTTTATCTGATGAAAAAGAAAAACATTTCGATAAATTATTTGATTTTTGGAATGATTATTTTAGGAATTGTTTTATCCTTACTGGGAATAGCATAATAAGGGGGATTCTAGTAGACATGCGTGATACATGGTGGAAAGATGCGGTTATTTATCAAATCTATCCCAAGAGTTTTAAAGACACCAATGATGATGGAATTGGCGATTTAGTTGGGATTCAAGAAAAATTACCCTATTTAAAGCGTCTAGGAATCGATGCTCTTTGGATTTGTCCAGTTTATCTCTCTCCTCAAATAGATAATGGATACGATATTGAAGATTACTACAAAATTGATCCGATGTTTGGTTCTTTAACGGATATGAAGCATTTGATTCAAGCGGCTCATCAATTAGATATAAAAATTATTATGGATTTTGTCGCAAACCATACGTCAGATCAGTGTGCTTGGTTTCAAAAAAGCCGGCAATCAAAAGATAATCCGTATAGTGATTTTTATATTTGGCAGGATGCTGCGAGTGATGGTGGTGTGCCGAATAATTGGGGCTCTAACTTTGGTGGTTCAGCATGGACTTGGGATGAGCAACGGCAACAATATTATCTGCATTATTACGCCAAAGAGCAGCCTGATTTGAATTGGGAAAATCCGGAGGTTCGCCAAGCTATCTATCAAATGATGACGTTTTGGAAAGAGTTGGGTGTGGATGGTTGGCGGATGGATGTCATTACGTCCATTTCAAAAGACTGGAATTTTCCTAATAACGCAAAACCTTTTTCAACAGCAAATCAGCAAAATGGTCCGAGAATGCATGAATTTATTCATGACATGCATACAACAGTCTTAGGCCCATTAGATATGATGGCTGTTGGTGAAGCACCCGCTGCGAAAGCACAAGATGCACACTTATTAGTCGATCCTTCACGAGAAGAATTAGATATGATTTTTACATTTGAACATATGCATATCGATCGAAAACCCAATGACGTCAATGGTCGTTGGGCACTACAAAAACCGGATTTTGTTGCTTTGAAGCGGATTTTGAGTGATTGGCAAAAAGAATTGGATGATAAAGGTTGGAATGCCTTGTATTTTGAAAATCATGATCGAGCGCGCGTGATTTCGCGTTGGGGGAATGACACGACCTATCGCTACGAGTCGGCTACTGCATTTGCGACAATTCTTCATGGATTAAAGGGCACTCCTTATGTGTACCAAGGTGAAGAAATTGGCATGACCAATCCTAAATACGAACTAGACGAATACGTTGATATTGAATTGAAGGGAAACTATCGCCAATACGTTGAGGAAAATCAAACCATTTCTAAAGAAGACTTTTTAGCAGCGGTGCATAAAATTAGTCGTGACAATGCGCGAACACCAATGCAATGGAGCTCAGAAGAAAATGCGGGGTTTTCAAAGGCCAAACCTTGGTTAAAAGTGAATCCGAATTACGTAGCTGTGAATGTAGAATCAGATTTACATGCGAAACAATCAATTTTTGCCTACTATCAAAAATTAATCCAGTTGCGGCATACTTGTCCAATTTTGAGGGAAGGAACGTTTGATTTACTTTTGCCAAACCATCCCGCTATCTTTGCCTATACACGAACCATTGGAGAGGAAGAGTGGCTAGTGGTAGCTAATCTTAGTGAAGAGCCACAGGACATTCAAGCGTTGGTCGCAACGCGTCAAGATGCCCGATGGATCGTGCAAAATTATCAGCGACAAACGATACCGACCACGTTAGGACCCTACGAAAGTTTTATTTTAGCAAGTAAAAAGTAGTTGACGAAAGCCATCAGCTATGTGTATAGTGAATCCATACAAATCAAGGGGAGGGCTTTCGATGCAAACCAAAAAAGCGAATAACGTACGATTTTATTACTACGCTTTTTATAGATAGTGTTTGCATCAAATAGGTGCAAACACCAGTTGTTTGTATCTATGAAGAGCTTGTTTTTGATGCCTGCATAGATAAAAATCTAATGCGGGTTGTTAGCTTACGTTTTTCTTTTCTTTCCAACGTTTAGTCAGCGGCATTAGATTCGTCTAATGTCGTTTTTTTGTATGAAAAAAAGAAAGAAGGAAGCAGTATGGGGGAAAAAAGAAAACAACGAAAATGGCTACAATGGGGAATAGGAATGCTCACGCTTCTTATTGGTTGGCAGTTGCTCGTTCCTAGTGTCCAAGCAAAAGAGCAAAAACAAGTGGTCATTGTTGGAACATCTGGACAAACAAAACCAATGGATTATTTCAATGATAAAAATGAATTAACAGGGTTTGAAATTGATGTGTTAAAAGAAATTGAAAAACGATCGAATACGTTGACATTCCAATATGAAACAGCGGAATTTGCCTCACTCTTTGCAGGATTGGATTCGAAAAAATTTGATTTGGTTGTCAATAATTTAGGCGAAAGTGGGGATCGTCGGAAAAAGTATTTATTTTCATTATATCCGTATATTGTCACGCACAATGTTTTGATTACGAAAACCAATCAACCCGATGATTTGACTGTCGCTGATTTGAAGGGCCAATCGATTGCGGTTGTACCAGCCTCACCTCAATCACAATTTCTTGAAGCATGGAACAAAGAGAATCCCGATAAGGCCGTCACCATTCAGTATGTAGATTCGGATCCTTCACAAATTATTCGGGATGTGTCCAGTGGGAAATTTGCTGCCACGATTTATGCAACGACTTACGTTCATGATGTGGAGCAAACATTTGGCATCAAATTGAAACAACACACCATCAAAAATGAAGCTGAAATTCGCCAACCGGGTTCGTATTTTATTTTTCGGAAAGATGAGTTAGCTTTAAGAAATCAAATGGATACGATTTTGGCAGATATGCGCGAAGATGGGACACTGGCCAAAATTAGTATGAACTATTTGGGGCAAGATGATACAAAATTAACTCAAGATTTGATAGACAAAAATGATCAATTGAATGAAGCCAATCAACCTACGAACTCATCGACAGATGCAAGTCAAAACGACCAAAAGCCACGCACGACGGCGAAAACGACGGATGGCCAGTTGTTTGTTCCATCTTTGATACCCGTAATCATTGGGCAACTGCTCCCCAAATTGCCCATTACGTTACTAATGACCGTGGTGTCAGCAGTAATTGGCTTAGGGTTGGGGTTTCTCATTGCAATAGTTAAACTACGTAAGATTCCAATACTTCAGCAGCTATTCAATGTTTTTGTTTCCTTTATGCGTGGGACTCCACAGTTAGTGCAATTGTTCTTATCCTTCTATGGATTGCCAATTTTGGTCGAATGGTTCGCGCAAAAAATGAATATGACTGTTAATGTGAATGCAATTCCTGCTTTGGTCTATGTGTTTATCGCATTTGGCTTAAATGAAGCAGCTTACACGTCAGAAACTTTCCGTGCGGCTCTCTTAGCGGTTAATAAAAGTGAAATTGAAGCAGCGCGTTCAATTGGGTTGACGAATGCACAAACGATGCTACGAATTATCTTACCCTCGGCGTTAATTGTTGCGTTGCCTAATCTAGTGAATAGTTTGATTAGTTTATTAAAAGCAACCTCACTTGCGTTTACAGTGACGATTATTGACATTATGGGACAAACACGGATTATTGCTGGAGCGAATCTGCGCTTTTTTGAAGCATATATTGCAGTTGCGTTGGTTTATTGGGTGCTATGTGTCTTAATTGAACAGGTGGCCAAAAGAGTGGAACGCAAATTGAATGTTGATTTATAAAGAAAGTGAAGGTGAAGACCATGTTAGCATTGAAAGATTGGAACAAATCCTATCAAGAGAATCATGTTTTAAAAAATATTGGGTTAACTGTGGAGACTGGAAATGTTTTAACCATCATTGGGTCAAGTGGTTCGGGTAAATCCACGTTGTTGCGTTCCATCAATTTTTTAGAGCCAGCCGATAGTGGTACGATTCAAATTGGTGAAATGGTACGAGATGTTGCAACGACAACCAAGGCCGATATTTTGGCAATTCGTCGACAAACGGCGATGGTTTTCCAAAATTACGCATTATTTTCAAAAAAAACAGTGAAAGAAAATGTGATGGAAGCCCTAATCGCAGTGAAAAAAATGCCTGTTAAAGAAGCAACTTTGATTGCGGAAGAACAGTTGCAACGAGTGGGCATGGCTGATCGGATGGATTTTTACCCGAATAAATTATCAGGAGGACAACAGCAGCGGGTAGGCATCGCTAGAGCGTTAGCTATTCAGCCACACGTGATTTTGTTTGATGAACCGACATCTGCACTTGATCCAGAGTTAGTCGCTGGCATTTTGGATTTGATTCAAGGGATTGCCCATCAGCATACAACCATGATTATGGTGACCCATGAAATGAATTTTGCCAAAGAAGTCTCTGATCAAGTCATCTTTCTTGATCAAGGACGAATCTTGGAACAAGGAACACCAAAGGAATTGTTTGATCATCCACAAGAGGAACGGACAAAACAATTTATTCAAGGATTTCATGCATAAGGTTATCAGGATAGGCATTCAAGCAGTACTTTACCTGGTATCAAGGATTCGTTGATTGTTTTTTTCCGGGAAATACTACATAGTGAGTAGCATCTGGAAAGCGAGGAAAATCAAATGAAAATTGGTGAAAAAATTCAATTATTGAGAAAAAAAACAAATGACGCAAAACAAGGTGGCGGAGGTACTGCATGTCTCCACTCAAGCAGTTTCAAACTGGGAACGAGGGAAAGGGTATCCTGATATTCAAAATATTCTTCAACTTTCTGACCTGTTTGATGTGTCTTTAGATGAATGAACTAAGGAAGATGTGGCTTTCAGCAAGTGAACGTCTTTGTATTTGTTGTCGCTAGTATTATGTTTGGAGAATCCTGTTACTTTTGGTACAAAAAAAGACTATTAAGAGCGTAGTTAGTGATTACCAAGAGTACAAAACAACACACCCCCAGCTGACCATTCAGCTGGGGGTTATTTTATAGAATGAGGTTAAAGAGATTCTTTGTCCATGACTTGAACAGTTGGTTTCCGATAACTAAAGAACATAATCGCATACAAAAGAGCCGTTAAAAGGGTGATAGTTGGCGAATTATTCACAATAATTCCCACGAAGATCAGAGTTAAGCCAATAAAAGCAAGACCACTAAAAATCAAATGACGGCGATGATTGGTTTGTTTGGCTAACAGGAAAGCTGCTACTGTTAATAATCCCCAAGTAAGTAGGACTGTGTAAGACAAGCTACCCACTAAATAACTGAACAGTTTTTCGCCAAGAAAATAAGAAATAATCACTCCTAAGTAGAGGGTACCTGTACAAAATAAAACAGCATTTTGCGGTACTTGGTGATGATTTAACGTGGTCATTTTTTTTGAAAAGCTACTAGGACGATCATGTAAACGGAAAAAGAGTGTACGTGATGAGGCATAAACTCCGGAATTAATTGAAGAAAAAAGAGCTAAAATAATCACGAAATTCACCACATCCGCTGCATAGGGAATATGCATTTTTTCAAAAATCAAAACAAATGGGCTAACTTCACTGGTAGCCAAGGTATGCCAGGGATAAATAATCAATAAGAGCAGCATTGGAATCAAGTAAAAGGAAATAATGCGGCCCATTACCCCACGAATCGCTCGAGGAATCGCTGTTTTGGGATCCTCTGTTTCACTCACTGTTATCGCAATTAATTCAGAACCACCATAAGAGTAGATGACAACTAATAGCGAGCTGATGATACCTGAAATGCCTAATGGCGCAAATCCTCCATGGCTGTTCATGGCCGAAACAGTAGGGATCAAACCATTAACTAAAGCATGCTTGCCAACTAAGTAAAGACCAAATACAATCAGTAGCATGATGACGGCTATTTTTGCTAAAGCTAGCCAGTATTCTGTCTCTGCAAACAGGCGAACGGAATACAAGTTAATAAAGGTCGTTAATAAAGCAAGTCCGAAGACGAACACCCATACAGGCACAGTTGGGAACCAAACTTGCATAAAACTGGCTAAAGCCACCGCCTCGGCAATAATATTGATGATCCACATTGACCAATAGAGCCAATCGATAAAATCCGCTGCGTGATCCCCTAAAACAGGCTGGACAACACCGGACATGCCACCTTTGATTGTTTCTTGGGACAAGACCAGTTGTCCTAATCCAGTCATAACAATAAACAAGAGCAATCCACCTAATAAAAAAGCTACTAAGACGGCAGGACCAGCAAGGCCAATCGCATTGCCACTGCCTTTAAAGAGTCCAGCACCGATTGCGCCACCCAAAGCAAGCATCGTAATATGGCGAGTAGTCATTTGTTTTTGCAATTTTTTTTCCATAATGTTCTCTTTTCTCATTCAATTTAAGCATCGTTATAAGTACTTCACAATTCTCTAATGATAGCAAAAATTTTAAGATTTCTGCGGATATGTGAGGGGTTTCTCATGCTGTACTCATCAATTTTTTATCAACTATCGATAAAGATGGGAGGCTTGCAAGTAACAACTAAGACGAATGAACCGAAGATATGTTATTATAAAGCAAGCAAAGACGTTACAAAATCGGAGGAATGGGCAGATGAAACAGTATTTTGTTTCAAGAAATAGTCACTCTTATCCTATTCAGGTAAATGATCAATTGGTTTATATCAGTAAAGTCTCCGTTGCTGATAGAGACCATCCACGAACGATGCATGCGCATGAAGATTTGGTGGAAGTGATTCTTATTACGCAAGGAAATGGTGATATTTTTATCGGCAATCGCTATTTTCCAATTAAAAAAGGTGATTTGATTGTGTACAATAGTACCGTTGTTCATGATGAGCTTTTTAGTAGTCAGCCGGTGTCGTTGTATTGTTTAGCTTTCAAACAATTGGAACAAACTGATTTGCGACGGAATGCGTTAATTCCTGATGATATTCAACCCATCTTTCAAACGGGCCAACAGTTTGAGCTACTTAAGTCGTGGTTTGCCTCAGCTTTCTCTCTCTTGGAGAGCGAAGTAAATGGTTATGAACAGCTGGCTCAAAAAATGAGTGAAATTATTTTAACGTTTTTAAGAGAAAACACGTTTCAAAAAGCGATTAAAAATGAGATTGAGGATCATAAACTTGCTGCGGTACGGGACATCAAAACATATATCGACAATCACTTTGCAGAGGATTTTAAATTAAAAGATTTCAAAGAACAGGGGAGATGGGCAATTAATGAATATTATTTTGCTCATAAGTTCAAAGAATTGTATGCCTATTCTCCCATCGAGTATCTTCAACGGAGGAGAATTGGGGAAGCTCAGACAATGTTGATTAATACAGACTTATCCTTGACGGCCATTGCGCACCAAGTCGGATTGAATAGTTCAACTTATTTTTCAACATTATTTAAAAAAATGGTTAATATGACACCAAAAGAGTACCGCATGAAATATACGTTGAAAGAAAAGAATCAAGGAAAAGAGCAAGATAGTGAAAAAGATTCCTTTTAAAAAAATAAAAATCGTTACGTTGTAACGGTTTTTATTTTTTTATTTGAACAAGATACCAAAAATAAATGGATTCGCTTTCTTTTATAATGTGAATACAAACACAAATAAAGAGCTGAGAAAAAATATTATGAAATTATTCCTTTTATCATTGCCTTTTTATTTGTGAAAAAAAATATAAGGAGCGGTAAATATGGGCAATATCTTATTAGGTCTGGTTCCAGCACTCATGTGGGGGTTGCAACCGTTAGTGATGCAAAAAATTGGTGGCAAGGCAACCAATCAACAAATGGGGATGTCAATGGGCGCCTTACTTTTTTCCATTGGTGTCATGATTTTTCACCGTCCAGATGCTTGGGGAATGAATTTGATCATAGCTTCCTTGCTTTGTGGGGTTGTTTGGTCGTTCGGTCAAATTAACCAAATTAAAAGTTTTCATATTATTGGGGTTTCGCGAGCAATGCCTATTTCAACGGGAACACAATTAATTGGTACATCATTAGTCGGCGTGCTTTATTTTCACGAATGGACACGAACTATGCAATTTGTCTTAGGAATTTCAGCACTAGTTCTATTCATTTTAGGGGTCTCTCTGACTGCTTTTCAAGAACAAGCAGAAGAAGTGTCAGGAAAAGTGAATATGAAAAAAGGTGTAATTATTTTATTAATGTCTTCTGCAGCATTTGTGTTGTACGCGGTCATTCCACGTGTGGCAGGTATCAATGGTTGGGATGCAGTTTTTCCACAAGCAATTGGCATGTTTTTAGGATCCATGCTCTTCTGTTCCTTTGAAAAGGAGCCAGCTATTTTTGGTGCAAAATCATTTCAAAATATCGTAACAGGCTTCTTCTTCGCCGTCGCAAATGTCGCTATGATGTTATCAAATGAGGCCAATGGCGTTGCTTTAGGCTTTACCCTTTCACAGATGAATGTCATTGTTGCAACGCTTGGAGGTATGTTCATTTTACATGAAACGAAGACGACTAAAGAAACGAAATATACTTTAGGTGGCTTGATTCTTGTGGTTGCTGGCGGAATATTAATCGGTTTGACGAAATAATAAAAATGGAGGAAAAAAAATGAGTACAAAAAAACTTCGTGTAGGCGTAATTGGTTGTGGAGCAATTGGGCGAGAACATATCCATCGTTTGATGACCGTTGTCCCTTCAGCTACAGTTGTTGCAGTTTATGATTATTTTGAAGAAGCAGCACAAAAAGTTGCTGCTGCATATGAGGGAATTGCTGTCTTTCCGAGTGGGGAAGCAATTATCGAAAGCGAAGCCGTCGATGCGGTATTGGTTGCGACGACCGATGATACCCATGCTGGTTACGTGATGCATTGTTTAGACAATGAAAAATATGTATTTTGTGAAAAACCTTTGGCCCTGACGGCACCAGAATGTGAAGCAATGTTAGCCAAGGAGAAAGCGATTGGCAAGCGTTTGATTCAAGTAGGTTTTAATCGTCGCTTTGATGTAGGTTACCGTGAAATGAAACAAGCCATTAAAGAGGGTGAAATCGGCGAACCGCTCATGATTCATAGTGCGCATCGTAACATTTCTCAGGCTCCAGGATTCGAAACAGATTATGCCATTACTCGAGTTGCTATCCACGAAATTGATATCACACGTTGGTTGTTAGAGGAAGAATACGAGGAAGTTCAAGTGTTGACAGTCAAACAAAGTCGTCGAACAACTGGTGATTGGTTGAACCCGCAATTAGTCATGTTTAAGACAGTCACCGGTCAACGAGTTGATGTAGAGGTTCAAACAGATGGGGCGTATGCTTATGATATTCAATGCCAAGTTGTTGGAGAAGATGGGACATTGAATTTGCCAGATCCGGCTAAAGTTTGGAAGCGAACAAATCAAAGCTTCTCGTATTCTCTAACAGATCATTGGGCAAAACGATTTATTGAATCCTATGATACAGAATTTAATGAGTGGGCTGAATCGGTAGTAGCAGATCAATTGGTTGGTCCGAGTGCCTGGGATGGCTATGTATCCTGTGTGGTTTCGGATGCGTTGATTCTTTCAAGAAAAACGGGAGTACCAGAAAAAATTAAACTAGTTGAAAAAGCAGATATTTATTAAAGCTTTTGAGTAAATAGGTGAACAAGCAAAAGTCTCGAAAAACTTCTATTGATAATCATTAATGGAAGTTTTTGGGGCTATTTTGTTAGACATGTAGTGCTTCTAAGAAAGTTGTGGTATCGTAATGGAAAAAAGGAAGGGAAGAAGTACTGATGTTCTTAAAAGAAGAAAAGTTCTGTGAGTATCTAAATGAATTATTTCCGGAACAACATTTTGAGAAGGGGCATTCCGTCATATCTATCAATGTAGTGCAACTTCAACCTATTATGAGTTGTGTCTATATTACAGATGATTGTGTCGCAGCAGCCAAGTATAATCGCCAATTCCAAATTTTTAGCGATGGGCTATGCTTTGAAAAAAAACAACTGCAATCCATTGTGTTTCGAAAAAAAGGATTGGGTGGGGTGTTAAGCGTTCAGACTTCAGAAAAATTGCCTAATGGTCAGCCAATTACGCTACAATTGACACTATCATCCCTGACTGGAACGAAATGGCACAAAAAAAATTTTCAAACCATCAGTACATTGTACCAAGAGCATTCCTAAGCAGGAATGCTTTTTTTTAATTTGAAAAAAATACAAATGATTAAAAACGCTTGAAAATACTTATGATATTTCGTACACTAAAGTTGAGGTGGATGAAATGTATCAACAAGAACGTATACAGAAAATTTTGCAGCTTTTGCGCAACAAAGGAAGGCTGACTAAGCAAGAAATCATGACAACCTTTGCTATTTCCTCGGATACCGCTCGAAGAGATATTCTCGAAGTATGCCAATCACCAGAAGTTATTCGTACCCATGGTGGCATTATGTTAGCAAATCAAGATCAGCATGTATTTGATTTTTTTCAACGAGAACATATGGCACAACCTGAAAAAAAGCGCATGGCTCGATGCGTAGTTGAACAACTTGAGGAAGGAGGCGTCTACTTTTTTGATGTGTCAACAACAATGGTTTTAGCAGCAAAGGAAGTGAATGTTGCTTGCAGTATCTATACCCATTCTTTAGATGTTGCTTTTGAGTTGGCAACAAAGGAAAAGGTCACCATTCATTTGCTGGGTGGGGTGTTTGATTTTGCCAACCGTTTCTTTTATTCACCAACGGAGGTAGCGCTTCTGAAGCAAGTCAAATTTGATCAATGTTTTCTTGGAGGGGCAAGTATTGAGCCCGAGGGTGTTTTTTTTAAAGAGCAAACGAATGCTAGCTTAAAGCGTCAAGTTATTCAACAGAGCCGATTGGTAACTTTAGTAGCGGAGCATCAAAAATTTTCTAAACAAGCTACGTACTTGGGCATTTACTTTCCAGAAATTTATCAGTTTATCACAGATCAAGAATTAACTATAGATGAGAAAAAATATTTCAATAAAGCGATAAAAATTTGCCGATAGTGAGGAGTAAGAATGGAAAAAAAACTTGTCATTTCAGATATTGATGGGACATTGTTAAATGAGGAGCACCAATTAACAGAAAAAACGATACGAGTGGTTCACCAATTAACGAAGGAGGGTGTGCCATTGGTGTTGGCTTCTGCACGTTCACCAAAAGCAATGGAACACTTGGCTCGTCAATTGCAGATTGAAACGCCACTTGTCTGTTTCAATGGCGCACTAATCATGCAAAAAACGAAAACAAGGTTTGATCCATTGTACAGTGTTTCATTAGAACGGATAGATGTCATTTTAGTGTACCAGTTACTTCGACAACGGTTTCCCAATATTCAAGTAAGTATTTACTCGAATGATCGATGGCTCGTCGAAGAAAAAAATTGGTGGGTGCAGCAAGAAGAAAAGATTGCTGAAATTTCAGCAGAAGTTATCGATGTACCGAACTTTTTAAAAGAGTACCACCCAGTTCATAAAATGTTATGCATGGGTTCAGAGGATGAGTTGCATTTGGCGAGTAAAGAATTGGAAAACTTAGGAATAATCGGGATAACAACGGCTTTTTCAAAACCTACCTATCTAGAAATTGTGAATAATCAAGTTTCAAAATTAGCTAGTCTTCAATTTCTTTGCCAATTTTATGATATTTCTTTGAAAAATACTGTCGCAATTGGTGATAATTATAACGACATGCCAATGCTTCAGTATGCTGGAATTGGTATAGCGATGGGCAATGCCCCCTTGGCGGTAAAGGAAATCGCAACCCTGCAAACAACCTCGAATAAAGAAGAAGGGTTTAGTAAGGGTTTGGCAAACTGTTTTGGATTGGATATAATGGACCAAAAAGTGTTTTAAAAGGCTGGGGAAAGTATGAAACGTTTGGAGAAAGTGTATCAACAATTAGTCAATAATTGGGAAAATGTCAGTGAGAAGATGATTTTTGAAGTACAAGGTTCCTCTGCAACGGAATTGGCCGAAACATTAGGAATTACCCGCGCCAATGCTAGTTTGGAGTTGAATAATTTGGTTCGTCAAAAACGAGCCATCAAGATTAAACGTTACCCTGTTCGTTATTTGCCAAAAAGTGTTTTGGAAGGGTTAACAGACTATCGCTTACGGCTGTCAACCTATGAAGTGACAACAATACAAGAGGTGCTAGTAGGGGATCAACACACAACACCTCTTGTTGTGCGCAATCCTTTTGAATTAATGATTGGGCACAATGGTAGCTTAAAAAAAGCTGTTTCTCAAGCAAAAGCAGCAGTTCACTATCCCCCAAACGGACTGCATATGTTGGTACTGGGTCCTACTGGTTCAGGCAAAACATTTTTTGCAAACAAAGTTTATCAATATGCTATGTTTGAAAAATTGCTTACGCCTGATGCCCCTTTTGAAAGTTTTAACTGTGCGGATTATTACCATAACCCACAATTGTTGTTGGCGCAATTGTTTGGCTATGTCGAAGGAGCGTATACCGGGGCAAATATGGATAAAGCCGGGTTGGTTGAGAAAGCAGATGGAGGAATTCTATTATTAGATGAAATTCATCGTCTGACACCTGAAGGACAGGAGATGCTGTTTTACTTCATCGATCATGGGCGATTTAATCGTTTGGGTGAAACAGGGTTTTCAAGAAAGGCCAATGTATTGATTATTTGTGCTACGACAGAAGATCCCAATTCTTCATTACTTGAGACATTTTTAAGACGTATTCCGATGACCATTCAAATTCCTTCATTGAATGAACGTTCAGTAAAAGAAAAAATTGAATTAGCCAAATTCTTGTTCGAAAAAGAAGCCAAACGGGTGAAGCGAACGTTTTTAGTGGACATTGACGTAATGGATGCATTAATTCATCTGGTTGCGTATGGCAATGTGGGTCAAATGCAATCACAAATTCAACTAATTTGTGCGCAAGCATTTCTGCATCGTTTGCATGAGGCCAATGAAATAACGATTGGTATCCATGATATGCCTGAAGAATTAATGGGAACGTGGCGATCAAGCAGTCAGACTATTCAACGATCAAAGGAACTGGAAGAATTACTTGATATTACAACTAGGATTGATCCTGTTGAGCGTTCGGAACAGGACGATGACGAAACAAATGGCTTGAATATTTATGAGATTATTGAAGAGAAAGTGAAAATTCTTGAAGGGGAGGGAATTGGTGAGGATCAAATTCACCAGTACATTTTAACTGATTTACATCTTCATGTAAGAAATTTTGTTAACAACCAACAAATTAATTACAATCTGTTGAAATTTATGGACCCGAAAATTTCAAATTTAACCATTGAATTAAAGAAAATTGCAGAGGAAGCCTTGCAAAGTCGCTTTGATCGAAAATTTCTTTATTACATTGGCATGCATCTGGATGCATATTTTCGACGAGAAAAAGAAGAGAAGCGTCTATCACAAATGGATATTCGAGAAGTGAAAATGGAACATCAAAGAGAGTATTATGTCGCACGGTTATTCAAGTATAAAATTGAGGAAGTTCTCGCTATCCAGTTTCCAGAAATTGAAGTAATTTACTTGACTATGTTACTTGTGTCCATTGAATCATTAGAAGAAAAAGAGCGTGTCAATATTTTAGTTATTGCTCACGGCAATGCAACGGCTACGTCAATGGTACAAGTGGCGACCGAGTTGTTAGGCTCAGCACCTATCTATGCATTGGATATGCCTCTGACAGTTACTCCTGATGAGATGAAACAAAAAATTTTGGCTCAGTTGCGCGAAATGGACGGTGCATCGGGCATTCTCCTATTAGTAGATATGGGATCTTTGGCAATGATGGAAGAGGCATTAATTAAAGAATCTGGTAAAAAAATTAAAACCATTCCTAATGTGACAACAGCGATGGTTTTAGATGCAGTTCGGAAGATTAATTACATGGATTTAGGATTAGTGGGAATTTACTCTTCCATTGTGAAAGATTTTCTTTCTTCGGTTCAATTACAGATGCAGCAAGGAGGGCGAGCAAAGGTCATCTTAGCCATTTGTACAACAGGAAGTGGTACAGCTGCTAAAATTGAAAAAATGGTTGCAGAAATTATTGAACAAGGAGCAGACGAAACAATTCGGACGATTACGCTTTCGAGCATCGGCTTGCAAGAGCAACTTCCAGCAGTTATGGATCAGTATCATATTCTGGCAACGGTTGGAACTACGAATCCTAAAATTGATGCGCCACATATAACTTTGGAGGAGCTGATTGAAGGAACCGGAGAAAAAACACTTCGAAAAATTGTGGGTGGTCCAGCGTTGAAAAAACAGCGGAGCAAACGAAAAAATGTTGTTGTAAAAGATTTGTGTCAAGATACATTAAATATGTACTTGGTATACCTGAATCCCTATTTATTATCAGATATGTTATTGGATTGGACCAAGGAACTGCAATTAAAAATGCAAAAACAGTTTTCAAACACATTGTTGTTAAAATTAGTTGTCCATACGGCCTTTGCCTTTGAACGTGTTGTGAAGCAAAATCCTTTGTCCTATCATGATGTGGCCAGTTCAGAGGTGCAGAAATTGGTTCAAATTGTGACGGAAACATTGGCGCCATTAGAAAAACAATTACTGTTGGAATTAACGGATGATGAAAAATTCTATATCGCGGAAGTCATTGCCGCAGATTAGAACTGTTTTATTCTCTAAAAAGAGTGTTTCAGTTTGAATGAACATAGCAAAAGAGTGTTTCCTTAAATGGAACACTCTTTTTTTGTTATAAAAAAAGCCTTTGGAAACACTCTTTTTCCATGAAACACTTTTTTGGCACGGGACTTGCTTATACAAAAATGAAAGGGGTGTTGAATGAATGGTGAAAATTATTATTAGTGGACATGGTGATTTATCACTGGGAATTGTCGATGCATTTGAAATGATTTTTGGTCATGACAATGAAGTTAAAGCCATTCCATTTGAAAAAGGCGAAGGGCTACCGCAAGTGCAAGCTAAATTCACAAGAGAGATAGAGCAATTATCAGATGAAGAAGAGATTCTATTTTTAGTGGATGTCTATGGGGGAACACCATATAATGCGGCAGCGCAGGTGGTCTATGGCAAAGAATTCGCAGATATTTTAACAGGTGTTAATTTACCAATGGTTTTAGAAGCGGCAATCAACAAAAAGCAATGCTCATTAGCGGAATTGGTTAGTCATTTAAAGCAAGTTGCTCGTGAAGGAATTAAATGTTTTACAGAAGAAATGAATCGTGTGCAAATAATTGATGATGAGGAGGATTTATTATGAAAATTGAATTAGCTAGAATAGATGACCGGTTTATCCATGGACAAGTGTTGACAAAATGGGTAAAGCTTCGACCAATCAATCGGATTATTATCGTTTCGGATGCAGTTGCTCAGGATGAAATGCGTAAGACGTTGGTTTTATCGGTAGCACCGCCGAATGTTAAAGCCAGTGCAGTGACTGTTGATAAGATGGTTCGTGCGTATCAGTCACCACGTTATACAAATGATAGTGTGATGCTTTTATTTGAACGACCAGAAGATATTGTTGAATTGGTTGAAAAAGGAGTTCAATTAAAGGAAATTAATGTAGGTGGTATGCGTTTCGAAAAAAATCGTCAACAAATCACGAAGGCAGTAAGTGTTTCTCCAAGTAATGTTGAGGCATTCAAAAAACTGCATGAATTAGGGGTTCGTTTAGAGTTAAGACAGTTACCTAGCGATACAAGTATCGATTTTTATCAAGAATTATTATCAAAATTAAACTAACAAAGGGAGTGAATAAGCATGTCAATGATTCAGGTTATTTTGTTATTAATTGTTGCAGGCATTACTGGGATGGGGAGCGTTCTAGATGAAGCCCAAACACACCGACCATTAGTTGCTTGTACATTAGTAGGACTCGTTTTAGGTGATGTCACCACAGGAATTATTCTAGGGGGGACATTGGAAATGATGGCGCTTGGATGGATGAATGTTGGTTTGGCAATGGCCCCTGATACAGCAATTGCCTCAGTCATTTCTACGATTCTCGTGATCACTGCGCATCAAGGAATTGGTGAGGGAATCGCGATTGCTGTTCCTCTAGCAGCAGCTGGTCAAGCTTTAACCATTTTTGTGCGAACGATTACTGTTTTCTTTGTCCATAAAGCGGACAGTTATGCAGAACAAGGAAATTTCCATGGAATTGAAATTATGCATATTTTATCCTTGTGTCTACAGGCTTTACGCGTCATGATTCCAACTTTTATTATTTCATTAATTAGTGCAGATGCTGTAAGTGGTTTTCTAAATGGTATTCCTGATGTTATTACAGGTGGGTTGCAAATTGGTGGAGGAATCATTGTTGTGGTCGGATATGCAATGGTAATCAACATGATGGATGTTCCTTACTTGAAACCTTTCTTTTATATGGGCTTTCTTTTTGCAGCATTCACTAATTTCAATTTGGTAGGATTTGGTGGTTTGGGTCTATGCCTTGCGTTACTATTTATCCAATTAAAATACAACGTAATTGGTGGTGGAAAAGGCGGAGGAACACCACAAGCAGAAGGTGTTTCGGCAAATGTAACAGCCAACTATGATGATGATTTAGATGATGATTTGGATGCGTAAGGAGGAAATGAATAATGGAAACAACTGAAAAGAAATTAACGAAAAAAGATTTGAATAACATGTTTATTCGTTCAAACTTCTTGCTAGGTTCGTTTAACTTTGAACGGGTACAAAATATGGGTTTTTGTTTTGTTATGATTCCAGCAATTAAACGACTATATGCACCGGGAAAAGAACGCAATGAAGCATTGCAACGACACTTAGAGTGGTTTAATACGCATCCATGGTTGACAGCTCCAATTTTTGGCGTAGTTGGGGCCATTGAAGAAGAAAAAGCCAACGGTGGTGAAATGTCAGGTACCTCGATTGCTGCAATGAAAATTGGGTTAATGGGACCTTTGGCAGGTGTAGGAGATCCTATTTTTTGGGGAACAGCTCGTCCAGTTTTAGCAGCTTTGGGAGCTTCTCTAGCCATGGCTGGCAGTATTGGGGGACCCTTGTTATTCTTTGTATTAATTAATGCGATTCGGTTGGTCACAAAATATTTTGGTTTGACAATGGGGTATGAAAAAGGAAATGAAATCATTCGTGAGATGGCTGGCGGAGCAATTAAAAAACTGACAGAAGGAGCATCAATCGTCGGGTTATTTGTTATGGGAGCCTTGGTTAGTAAATGGACCACAATTAATATTCCAATTGTCGCAACAAGAATAAAAAATGATGATGGCAAAGTGGTGACACAAACTGTACAAAATGTATTGGATAGTATCATGCCAGGTATGCTAGCATTGATTTTAACACTTTTTGTCGCTTGGTTATTAAAGAAAAACGTTAGTCCGTTATTGATAATTTTAGTTATTTTCCTTGTTGGGATTGCAGGAAAAGCATTCGGATTTTTAGGATAATTGAGTAAAGAGCAAAAGACAAATTCGTTTAAGAAAGACGAATTTGTTTTTTTTTTTACGGAAAACCAAGACTACAAGTGATACGACCAAATTCTCCTAGCAGCTACTACAGCGGATGCTCATTTGTTTGCCAATCGTATTTTTCGTAGTAAGATAAAGCCACCTGATAGGTAGAAAGGAAATGCATATGAATACGACAATCCAACAATTAACGAAACATGTTTCGGTACGCTCATTTGAAGATGTACCTCTGGATCAAAAGCAAAAAAAGGATTTATTAGCGGCTGCCCGCAGTGGCTCCTCTTCACATTTTGTTCAAGCTTACTCTATTTTAGAGATTTCTGATACAAAACTACGATCCGAATTGGCTGAAATCACCAATAGTGCCCCTTACGTGAAACAAACTGGTGTGTTTTATATTTTTTTGGCCGATTTGTATCGCCAAGCAACACTATTAGAAGCGCAAGGGGAATCACTTGCGGGAATTCAGTCAATGGAATCCTTGATGGTCGGAATTGTTGATGCCACCATTGCAGCGCAAAATATGGTTGTCGCAGCTGAATCGATGAATTTAGGGATTTGCTACATTGGCGGAATTCGAAACCATTTAGCTAAAGTGGCGGAATTGTTAGATTTGCCGCGCTTTACGGTACCTGTATTTGGGCTAACAATTGGTTACCCTATCGTTAAAAATGAGCCAAAACCGCGCCTGCCTTTAGAAAATCAAGTGGCCGAAAACAAGTACCCACGTGAGCAATTCGCAGCGATGCAAGACTATGAACAACAGACTGCGACTTATTATGCACAGAGAGGATTGAACCCACAGCAAACATCGTGGAGTGAGAAGAATGTGCATTTTTTCAAAGAAGTTCGACGTCCGGAAACGGGGACATTTTTAGCAAAACAAGGCTTTCTATTGCAATAAAAAGAAGAAAAGAATGAAAGTGGCCAAAATTCATTCTTTTCTTCTTTTTTTTCTTAAGCTAGTTTCGACAGACACACAAATGAGTGTTCATTTGCTATGATAGAAGTTGAAAGCAAGAGAGAAAAGAGGGTGGAACATGGATATTAGCAAATCAAAAGTAGCAATTGTAGGTAGTGGCTTAGTA
Source organism: Enterococcus camelliae (assembly GCF_042685105.1). NCBI lineage: Bacteria > Bacillati > Bacillota > Bacilli > Lactobacillales > Enterococcaceae > Enterococcus > Enterococcus camelliae. The sequence goes on from NZ_JBHUMO010000001.1 coordinate 49,381, forward strand.
GGTTCCTCTACGGCATTCAGTTTGATTACACAAGGTGTTTGTGATGAGGTCTTAATGATTGATATTAATGAAGAAAAAGCAGCAGGGGAAGTACGTGATCTTCGCAACTCCATTCAGTATTTGGATCGCAATGTAAAAGTTAAAACGGCCACTTATGCTGATTGTCATGATGTAGACATTCTGGTGATTACAGCTGGAGCGCCACCTAAACCGGGGCAAACACGCTTAGACACCTTGGATATGACAGCCAAAATTGCCAAATCAATTGTAGAGCCTGTGATGGCAAGTGGCTTCGATGGTATTTTTATTGTTGTGTCGAATCCCGTTGATATTATGGCTTATCTCGTCTATCGGTTATCGGGATTACCCAAGAATCAAGTAATTGGTTCAGGATCATCTGTGGATACGGCGCGCTTAACGAATTTTATTGCTGACTTGGTGGATGTTGATCCGCGAAGTGTTTATGCTTATGCGATGGGAGAACACGGTGATTCGCTGATGGTTCCTTGGTCAACAGTGACCATTGCGGGAAAAAACTTCTTGGATGTCGTTCATGATAATCCAGATATTGTAGGAGATGTTGATCTGGCCGAGTTGGTGGCAAAAACAACTCGTGAAGGATGGGAGATATACAACCGCAAAGGGACAACGTATTATGGTATAGCATCTGCTTGCGTTGGGATTATCAAAGCCATTCTTTTTGATGAAAATAAGATTATTCCCGTTTCGACACTTTTGGAAGGAGAATATGAAGAGAACGATATTTTTGCTGGGGTACCAGTTATTTTAAATCGTCAAGGGGCCAGTGATATATTGGAAATTCATATGACTGCAGATGAAAAGCAAACGTGGCAAGAGTCAACAAAAGTAATCCGGGTATTTACCGATAAAATTCGACACTATTATGAATGAAAATAGGATTGAAGAGAGAAGAAAAGACAAAGTAGCTCACACGAACAAAACTCCCCCATTCCTATGGGTCAGGGGAGGATTGTTTAGCGAGCTACCTTTTTTAATGAAAAGAAAAATCGCAAAAAATTTGGTATCCTAAGAAATTCCTAAACTTTTTGTGCTAGGATGAACATATCAAAAGAATGGATAAGGAGAAAAAAGGATATGCGAAAAGTTCCTCCTATTTTAAAACCAATAGCATTACTGACAATTTCCATCTTGATTGCAACCGCAACGACTGTAGTCAACGGCTCTAGTTATCGACATCCAAGTACTAGTGAGACAACGACAACGAGTACGACAGTGACTTCCGATAGTCACACGCAGTCTTCACAAACGCAATCAACGACTGGTGCAACTCCTAATGAGTCCAGTACCTCAACGACGGAGACAACCTCTTCTAGCACAGAAGCAACTGTTCCGAGTACGAGTGAAGATTCTGCGAACTCTGATGAGACAACGACAACGGACAAAACGAGTTCCTCCAGTGAAAGCACGCAACCAGAAGGCGCCGTCAATCAGGATGATCAAAAGAACCAAGGCGCAACAGGAGAGGATTCAATAAATTCGGCAGGTGATCAGCAATGAGTTTTTTACTCGATATTATTAATGGCATCAATAAATTTTTAGGATACTTGGATATTAGTCCCAAATATTTAAATCGAGGATATACTATTCTTAGTTTTTTTCCGACACTCTATATTTTGCGAATTGTTTATGGAATGTATGAAAATGGCAATTACCTACAATGCTTTATTTATGCAGTTGTGTTTTTCATTTTGCTTTACTTTTTAATTTTAAACAGTTTTTATTATTTCTTGGATAAAAATTCGAAGCTCGATGTCACACAACTGTTTGTCAAATATCTACCTGATGAAGCGTTCAATATTCAACAAGAAAAACGACGTGAACGTGCGATGAAGTCAATTGATACGGAAGAAGTGGCCATTGATTTCTATGAAGATTATCAACTGTATTTGGCTACGTATATGCAAGACTTAATTGATCAAAAAGTGGTTTCAACCAATGATTTATTTCTAAAAGATGGGTATTTAGTGGAATGGAACACCATCTATCCTTTTTATTTTGTAAAAGAAAAAGGACAGGGAGAATACGAATTACAAATCGGGCGAAATTATCAAGAGTTAACGCCGATTGGGATCATCCATTACCCAAATGCAACCCAAAAATTGAAGCCAGTCGGGTTGTACATTATTGGTGGTGACTTTGTCAAGGAAGGCTTTCGTTACCATGAACCCTATCGTTTGAAATTATTGGCAAAGAAAGCTCGACCAGCTAAAACGGAACAACCTTCAAGAATGGAGAGAAGAGCAAAGAAAAAATAGCAAACGACTTTGAATCAGCGTTTTGCTATTTTTTGCTAACTAATTAAGGCTTAATATAAGCGAATCCTTTCTGTTGCAGCTCAACGAGATCGACAACACCCGATGGAACAATTTGAACGGTAGTGGTAGAGCGTGGAAATCGATTTTTTGAACACGCAAAGCGTTTTGACAAGCATGAAGCTGAGCCGGTGTGGTGGCAAAGAAATCATAGAAATCTGCCAATAAAAAACCTTGGACAGCTACACCATTGGCGACGACAACAATCGTTGCTTGAGGTTCTGCTACAAAAAAATTACGGACATTTGCTTGTAGTTCTGCCCATTTTTTTTGTTCATCGATGTGGAACACAACCTTCATTTTTAAACACCTCCTATCTATTAGTATAGGCGATTAATCGAAATAAAGAAAAATTCCAACTCTTTCTTCTTTGAAAAAGTTGGGTTTTTTTATTGACATTTAAAAGAGATACTGCTAAAGTCTTTCTGTTCAAATCGTAATAATTACGATTTATTTAATGCAAAACGAAACATGTGAAGGGAGCGTCATCTATGGCTAAAAAATCGAAACAAGTCAAAGCCATGAAACAACAACAAATGATTGCAAGATATGCGGATCTTAGAGCAGAGCTAAAAGAAGCCAAAGATTATGAAGGATTAGCAAAATTACCAAAGAATGCTCATCCTAACCGTTACCGCAATCGCGATGCACTCGATGGTCGACCTCGAGGATATATGCGTAAGTTTGGGCTATCACGCATTCATTTTCGTGAATTAGCTTTGCAAGGAAAGATACCTGGAGTGAAGAAAGCCAGTTGGTAAAATAAAGGAGGATGCAAAATGGCAGTACCAGCACGTAAAACAAGTAAGGCAAAAAAAAGAGCGCGTCGGACGCACCAAGGAATCAAAGTGCCGAATCTTTCATTTGATTTAGCTTCTGGCGATTATCGAAGAAGTCATCATGTGTCTTTAAAGGGCTATTATAAAGGTCGTCAAGTAAAGGAGTAAAGCCGATGGAAATCATTTATCCTCCATTAATTGAACAAGGAGCAGCTTTTTTTCATCCTCAGTCTTCCCAACCAATGGCTATGAAAGCAAATCTGTACCGACAATTTGTGAAGCGGGGAATTTTAACAGAGACAGGTGAACCAACACAAACGGCTATTGATAAAGGCTGGGTTATCGATTTTTATGAAGCAGAGCATTTGAGCTTTGCGGAATTTTTAACGTTGTATCCAGTTTTTAGTCAATATGATGAGACAGTTTTTAAACAAATTGATGGATTTTGGGAAGTCCCAGTTGATTTTAAAGAAGAATTGATCCGAGAAATGGGTGCCAAATCGTTTTCTTATGATGAACAGATTCAGCTCGAAGCGTATTTATCAGAGCGTACATAGAGAGGAAAAAAGTGAATGAGACAATCAATTATTTTAGAATGTGTGGAAACGGGTGAACGGTTATACTTAACGAGTAAAAATAAACGGAACAACCCTGAAAGATTAGAGTTAAAAAAATATTCACCGAAATTGCGGCGAAGAGCCATTTTTCGTGAAGTGAAATAAGGAGCGTCACATGGAAAAAACAGATTTATCAAGTGCGTATCGTCGTTTGAAAAGTCCAAATATCAAAACGAGGAAACGAGCGTTAAAAATAATTAAAACATACAAACGAACGAAAGCAGGCATTCGCTAGAAAGTGAGGGAATCATGAAAAAAAGTTGGAAATATTTGGGATTAAGTATACTATCTTTAGGATTACTAGGAGCGTGTGGTACCGACAACAGCACACAGAAAACCGAAAAAACATCGGATAAATTATCGATTGTGACAACATTTTACCCGATGTATGAATTTACGAAACAAATCGTAGGTGACGAGGCTGATGTGACATTGATGGTTCCTGCAGGTCAAGAACCACATGATTACGAACCTTCAGCGAAAGATATCGCAAACATTCAATCCGCTGATGTTTTCGTTTATCACAATCCAAATATGGAAGGTTGGGTAGCCAAAGCTTCCAAGAGTTGGCAAAAAAATGCGCCACACATCATTGAAGGCACCAAAAATATGGTCTTATTGCCAGGAACAGAAGAAGAGGAAGGACATTCTCACAGTGAAGGAGAAGAAGGCCATTCACATGAATTGGATCCCCATACCTGGTTAGCGCCTAGTTTAGCCATGAAAGAAGTTGAATCAATTAAAGAACAATTGGTCAAACTCTATCCGAAAAAGGAATCTGTCTTTACATCGAATGCAGAAAAATACTTGACAAAATTAAAGGCGTTGGATGAAGAATATCAAACAACCTTAAGCAACGCAAAACAAAAAAGTTTTGTGACACAACATGCAGCATTTGGCTACCTAGCACTAGAATATGGACTAACACAAGTGCCGATTGCTGGATTATCGCCAGAACAAGAACCAAGTCCAACCAGATTAGCAGAACTAAAAACGTACGTTCAAGACAATGATATTCAATATATTTATTTTGAAGAAAATGCCAATGATAAAGTTGCGCGGACGTTGGCAAATGAAGCAAACGTTAAATTGTTGGTTTTGAACCCTCTTGAAAGCTTAACCAAAGAACAAATGAAAAACGGCGAAGATTATATTTCGGTAATGAAAGAAAACTTAGCTGCGTTGGAAAAAACCGTTTCAGTTGCAGGAAAAACAGTTCAACCTGAAACGACAACCGATTCACAACATACCGTAGCAAATGGCTATTTTGAAGATAAGGCAGTCAAAGATCGGACATTGAGCGATTATAAAGGTGATTGGCAGTCTGTATACCCCTTGTTGCAAGATGGCACCCTCGATCAAGTGTTTGATTACAAAGCAAAAATAAATAAAGATATGACAGCGGCAGAATACAAAGCCTATTATGAAACAGGCTATAAGACAGATGTGAATCAAATTATCATCAAAGACAACACGATGGATTTTGTTGTGAATGGAGAGCATCATAAATATACTTATGAATACAAAGGATACAAAATATTGAATTATAAAAAAGGCAATCGCGGGGTTCGCTATTTATTCGAAGCGACAGATGCGAATGCAGGTAACTATAAATACGTTCAATTTAGCGACCATAATATCGCTCCTGTGAAAACGAGCCACTTCCATATTTTCTTTGGTGGAGAAAGCCAAGAAAAACTACTCGATGAAATGGACAACTGGCCAACCTATTATCCAAGCAGTGATTCAAAACTAGAGGTAGCTCAAGAAATGATGGCTCACTAATATCCTTGTCCTATAGGTAGAAAATTATCCTTTTCTGCAAAAGCCGTGCTACAATAAAATGAAGTTGCGCTGGCTACTTGCTATAAGAAAAGGAGGGATGATGACAGATGTCAATCATTGATCAGTTATTTGTTGATTATGCAAATTTTTCGGCTGTCGAGACGAAAATTGCTGATTATATTGTACAGCATCCGCAAAAAATACCGAATATGACAATCGCTGAATTAGCGGAAGAAAGTCAGGTTAGTGAAGCTTCAATTAGTCGGTTTTGCCGAAAGTTGAATTTAGTCGGCTTTCACGCATTGAAAATCGAGATGGCACAGGTTACGTTGCCTAAAACAGACAACAAAGGGAATTTGAGCGCATATCAGCAGCGATTGGCACATATTCAAACCAATAAACTAGCTGAAGTTGAACAAACCTTTCAACAATTGTCGGAAGAAACGGTGACGTTGGTTTTAGAAAAATTTCGTACGGCTTCGCGAATTGTGTTTTTGGCCTATGGAAACACAATTCCAGTGGCAATGGATGCAGCCTATCGCTTTAATCAAATTGGTATCTCTGCAAGTGCATTTGATATTTGGGATACGGCTGCAGCTTATTTGCTAACAATGACTCCGGATGATCTGGTTGTCATTATTTCAAACTCTGGAGAAACCCGTCCGTTAATTCAAGCCGCCCGTTATTGCCAAGAGCAGCAATTGTTTCTTATTGCATTAACCAATAATCGACAATCACCTATTGCTACCTTAGCAAATCTTCATATTACGACAGCGACGCGTGAACGTTTGTTCCAAAAAGACTATTATTTTTCACGTATTTCAGCCATGCTAGTGATGGAGACGTTTTTCCTTTTGTTAGCATTTGAAGACCCAAATCGTTTAGAGTCTATCCGTCGCCACGAACAAATGATTTCAGATAGCAAAATTTAATTTCAAAAAAGCTAGCTTTTTAGATTTTGTGTCAAACAGCTGAAAATGCAAGAAATCGTATCAAAAATAGTGTCGTTTTTGCATAAATTTTGAAAAAGAGAGTGCTTCTGCGCTCTCTTTTTTGCTACTTTGTAACTTTCATCAAGTGATCCTTTCCTTCAAGTTTTTGATTTGAATAAAACAGCTAAAAAACGCAAACGTGGCGACCGAAATAGTTCATCGTTTTATCTAGCAACACTGTGGATGACAAAAAATGGGCTTTTTTTAGAAGGCAAGAAACGAGGGTATTTTTTTCGATTCATCGGAAATGTATCGCTATGAATTTTCCCAGAAGCTTCGGTTGTTGATCTAATATTGGAGACTCTTCAGAAAATAAATGGTTTCTTTTTGACGAAATTAAATTTCATATATATAATGAATATGAAATTTAATTTAAAAATTGTTGATTGGAGGCATAAGCATGAAGAAAAGATGTGCCGGCTACGCACTCGACTATATTAAACCCAAAATGATGATTGGTTTAGGTGGTGGGAGCACGATTGCCTATTTGGTGGCGTTACTTCGTGAAAAACAAATGGAGATAACGATTGTCACTCCTTCTGTTCAAACAGCACAGCGTTGCCGTGAAGCAGGCCTACATGTGGTACCAATGAACGAGGTTTTTCATGTGGATGTTGCATTTGATGGCTGTGATGAAGTAGATGAGCAGTTAAACGCATTGAAAAGTGGTGGAGGGATTCACACAAAAGAAAAAATAATCGCGACAATGGCCGATGATTACATTTTATTAGTGGATGAATCAAAGGTTTCTCAAAAATTGACGTTTAAGGTTCCTTTGGTCCTAGAAGTTCTTCCTGAAGCACAAACAAAAATTAAAAAGGAAGTCCGTCGGTTAGGACATGAAATTATTGAGCGAATGAGTCAAACAAGTGATGGCTATACTTACACCGCCAATGGCAATTTGCTTATGGAGGTAACATTGAGGAGCGCAATCACCACTCAAGAAGTGTTGCAACAATTTTCAACGATGGTTGGTGTTGTGGAGACTTCTCTATTTTCTCAAATAGTAACCAAGGCAATTGTTGCAACGGCGGATGGGAAACGAATCATCGAAAGGGGTTAGAGAAATGACCTATCAATGGGGAATAATTGGAACTGGTGTAATTGCCAACGAAATGGCAGCAGCTTTGCGGGAATCGGGACGGACAATTTATGGTGTTACTAGTGGAAAAATAGAACATGCGCAAGCCTTTGCTGAACGTCACCATGTTCAGCAAGTGTTTACGACCTATGAGGGGTTGTTAGCGGATGCGAAGGTGGATGTTGTTTATATCGCTACTCCACACAATTTGCATTACCAAATGATTCGCCAAGCATTGCTTGCAGGGAAACATGTTTTTTGTGAAAAAGCTATTACAGTGAATGCGCACCAGCTGGAAGAATGTGTCGCGTTGGCGAAAGAACGCAATTTAGTTTTGTCGGATGGCGTGACGCTTTTTCATATGCCATTGTATAAGAAATTGGCTTATATCGTAGCAAGTGGTAAATTAGGTGCGGTGAAAATGATTCAGGTCAATTTCGGAAGTTGCAAGGAATATGATGTAACCAACCGTTTTTTCTCAAAAGAATTGGCAGGGGGCGCATTATTAGACATTGGGGTATATGCTGTTTCCTTTGCACGGTTTTTCATGACAAGCAAGCCCAATGTTGTATTGACGACAGCGAATTATTTTGAAACAGGTGTCGATGAAACCTCAGGTATTTTGCTGAAAAATGACGTAGGTGAAATGGCTGTTATCGCACTAACCATGCGAGCAAAACAACCCAAGCGCGGTGTGATTGCTTGTGAAAAAGGCTTTATTGAAATCACCAACTATCCTCGTGCAGAAAAAGCGACCATTACGTATACTGACACTGGAAAGGTAGAGACAGTGACGAGTGGTGATACAACTAAAGCCTTGCAATATGAAATTCAAGATATGGAAGACTATCTAACCAATCAATCTGGGGAAGATAATCTGACAATGATCCGCGATGTTATGGACACCTTAACAAGTATTCGTTCACAATGGGGATTGGTCTATCCATTCGAATAAATGCTTTTTTTCAGAACATTCTGTCAGAAACTTGACAAATTACTTCAACGTGATATGATGCAATCAATTAGAAATAGTCTCATTCTTTGAGAAGGAGAGTAATTTGCTTTTTGAGAGTAGAGAGATACTGCTTGGTGGAAAGTATCGGATAAGAGCAAATGAAAATGGCCTTTGAGAATCTCTTGGCGATAGGTAGTTAAGAGCGGATCTTCTCCGTTAGCAGATGACCTGATGTCAATCAGGAAAAAGTGGGGAAATGATTGTTCCCAATAAAGGTGGTACCACGAGTGTTCGTCCTTTGATAGCCAGTTGTTGGTTATCAGAGGACTTTTTTATTTTTAGAAAAGGATAGGTGGAAAACATGACAAATGAAACGAAACCATTTCGTGTGGATCATGTCGGTAGTTTTTTACGACCACAACGATTGAAAGATGCGCGGGACGCATTTGCAAAAGGAAAAATTGATGCGCAGGCGCTCCGTTCAGTAGAAGATGAGGAAATTCGCGAACTTATCTTAAAACAAAAACAAGTAGGCTTAAAAGGGATTACCGATGGTGAATTTCGCAGAGGTTTTTGGCATATTGATTTTTTGGAACACCTAAACGGAGTAGAAGGCTATGTTCCAGAACAAGGATACAATCAGCAATTTCATGGCAAAGCAGCACCATCTTACAACATTCGGTTAGTAGGAAAACTTTCTTTTCCAGAAACACATCCGTTTCTACGAGATTTTGACTTTCTCAACGAGGCAGTGGGACAAGCAGCAGATTGTGTAGCGAAGGCAACAATTCCTAGTCCAACGATGATTTTGCGTCAGGAAATCTTGGCCAATGATGGCTCTTCAAAATTGGCAGAGATTTACCCAGATGTCACTGAGTTTTATCACGATTTAGCACAAACGTATCATGATGCAGTACAAGCTTTTTATGAGCATGGGTGTCGCTATCTTCAATTTGATGATACAAACTGGGCTTTTTTAGCTGACGCGACAAAGCGGGAGTCATTACGAGAAAAGGGCTTGAATCCTGATGAAATTGCGCAAATCTGTACCCAGATTATTAATGATGCTTTGCAAGACAAACCAGCAGATTTGACCATTACCACTCATATTTGTCGAGGAAACCATGCTTCATCTTGGCTATTTTCCGGCGGATACGAACCAATTGCCAAAGAACTATTTGCCACAAACTACGATGGTTTCTTTTTAGAATATGATTCTGAACGGGCAGGGGATTTTGCACCGTTACGTTACTGGCAAAATCCGCAAAGTCGTGTTGTTTTAGGCTTAATTACATCAAAATTTCCAGAGTTGGAAGATCGAAATGCCGTTGAAGCCCGCATCCAAGAAGCCACCGAATATGTTCCACTTGAGAATCTGTGCATTAGTCCGCAATGCGGATTTGCTTCAACAGAAGAAGGAAATAAACTGACCGAAGAACAACAATGGGCCAAGATTACGTTGTTGCAAGAAATTGCTCATGATACTTGGTAATAAAGTGAGTGTTCGATAGAGGGCAATAAAAAAGAGTCTCCGATTCATCAGAAACTCGGCCGTTAGCAAAATGCTGGCAGGCTGATGGTTGATGAATATCGGGAGACTCTTTTTGGTTCGGCTTAGCGATTGTTCTTTTGATTTTTCACCGTAACTGTCAAAATGACGTAGGCGAAGATGCTAGCCGAAACAATCCCACAGATAACCCCAAAGAGCGTATAGGTAGGTAGCACATGGGCAATCGTTAGGCCACCAATAATAAATAAGGCGATCCCTTCAACCACCAGTATACGCTTGAATCGGTGCGATTGGACGATAAAACTAGAAGGTTTTCCTTTTAATAATTGACGTTCATTTGTTAAAAGTGAAAGTAGTCCGACATTGAGCAATAAGATAGCTGTCACCATAATTTGGGCCCCTAAGCCGAGCTGGAAAGGAGACCATTTAAAAACAGAACCTAAAATAATGATGATAAGAAAACTTATATTCATTATATACGAAAGACTCCACATTTTTTTCAATTTACTTTCTTGTTCCTTGCGCTTCATTTCTTCTACCATACCGGCATCCTCCTTTAGTAAAACATCTAACGAAAGACCGTAATAATCACTTAGATTAAGTAAACTGCTGATATCTGGATAACTGCGTTCGTTTTCCCAACTAGAGATGGTTTGGCGAGAAACGTGTAAATAAGCTGCCACTTCTTCTTGAGTTTTCCCAATTTTTGTACGTGCTTGTTTCAGTCGTTCTCCAAATCTCATGGGTCATCACGTCCTTTCTGTATTGACTATAAGCGGGTTTGCCTAGTGGATGCTAGCTAAGATTCTAAGCAAGTCAAAATAAGCTTCAGCTAAAGGGTGCTAAGTTTCTCAGCATCCCTTATGTGAAGCTGTAACTAGCAGTATTCAAGGAAGAAGAAACGAAATGGCGGCTATTGTTTCAGAAATGAATGACGGGTTCTTACGGAAGTAAATCACTGACCCATTCACTTGTGGGTCTTCTTTTTCCACTGTTCACCTTGGCTTCTGGATCACGATAGCCAACACGATAATTACTAATCAGCGCATAGTTTTCTGGAAAGCCGATTTTTTTGGCGAAGGTGGGTTCTAAAGTAAAGGGAGAAGAGGCCCAAAAGCCGACCAAGTCGTGTTCTGCCAATAGAAGTGAAAAATTTTGAATAAGTGCGGCAGTTGCTAAAGCAGCATCGGAATTCAACCGGTTGTTTTCCGGAAAAACTTCGTGGGCAAATAATAGCGTGGCTGGTGCTTGACGAATCAATCGATTCATTTTGACAGTGAACTTCTCCTGCGATTTTTCATCGTTAATCAGTCCAATTTCTTGATAGAAGTCGATGATTGATTGGTAAAGAAATTCTTTTTCTTCGGTAGTCGTGATTAATTTGACCAGCCAAGGTTCCTTTTTATGATAAGGTGCATTGCTAGCTTGACCTAATAATTCGATCAATAAGTCTTTTTTGACGGGAGTATCCAAACTTTTTTTTGCTGTTCTTCGTGTCGTAATTCGTTTTTGAATTGATGTCATACGCAACCTCCATAATTTGAGAATAGTTCTCAGTTAGACTAATTTTATAAAAAAATGCGGAATATTGCGAATCTTTTGACTACGATTTCAAAAAAAGAAGCGAATCAATGCCAATGAGGCAATGCCAACTAGGACGATTACGAAGAGATTTTTACTAATTAGGGCGCTGATTACTGTGGGTAGAGAGGCGCCAACATATGTCCATTTGATAAGAGGAAATTGTCCGATTTGAGGTTCAAGAAGACTATCAAACCACAAAGCAGCCATGATAACGAGTGGGACAAATTGTAAATAATCAATGACAATTTTGGGTAAAGTCACCTTTTTTAAAAGAATGAATGGAAGGATACGTGAAACCCATGTAACAAGGCCGCAACCTAGGATAGTTAATAAAATATAGCTAGTTGAAGGCATAGTTAATCATCACTCCTATTGCACAAATAATTAGCGTAACGAGAAGAACCAATATTGAATGAGGAATGAAGATCATTCCAAAGTAAATACCAACAAATGTTAGTACAATTAGTAGCAGTTGTAAGGTAACGGAAAGTTTCTGATCTGTATGGACTTGTAAGTAAAGTAGTCCAATAAACATTGCTACAATGGCAAAATCGAGTCCAAGTGACTCGGGGTTGGGAATGAAATCACCAATTAAGGCACCTATGATGGTCGAACCGACCCAAGTTAAGTAGGAAAGAAGATTGGCCGTATTGAACCACGAAAACGTTAAGCGCTGATTGGTAATCAGTTGTTTGTTTATGCCTAAAGCAAAACTTTCATCTGTCAAAAAGGTGCCAATCAGAATATTTTTAAAAAGAGATTCTTTTTTAAAAAAAGTAGCAACGGTCAGACTCATTAAAATCATCCGTGCATTAATTAAAAATGTTGCGAAAATGATTGCAAAAATGGGGTTGTTTGTAGCTAACATGCTAACGGTAATAAATTGGGCAGAACCTGCATAAATAATAAGTGACATCAAGACAACTACTAAGGTACTAAAGCCACCAGCTTTGCCGACGATGCCAAAAGCAATGCCAATTCCGATGTAACCAAGCATTGTGGGCAATGTATCTTTGAAGGCAGTGGACGCATCTAATTGTGTGTTCATTTTTAAACCTCCCATGATGATGTTTCTCTTATTATACCGAAAGATTTTCAGATGAAAAGTGAATTTAAAAAAACCATGGTAAGAAAACGAGAGATAAAAGCAAAAGCACGATTGATTGACAATCAATCGACAGGTGGTATAGTAAATATAAACATTGTTTACTATTGTAAACGAATTGAGGAAGAAGGGCTTATTGTGACGAAAAATAGTCAAGAAGCATCGAAACCAAAAGAAGCACACGTTTCTTCTGTGAAGGAAGAACAACGGTCTCATGCAATGGATGAATCAATGAATCACGCGCATCATATGACGCACATGCAAGAACCAAAAGAACAACTGCATGACGAGAAGAGGCAATCAGTGATGGACCAACAACATCATGAAATGGATATGGATCACGAAATGAACATGAACCATAAAATGGATATGGATCACGAAATGAACATGAAGCATGAAATGCATATGGGGCATGCTATGCATGGTAGCATGGATCACAGTATGCATATGGGAAACTTTAAGCAAAAGTTTTGGGTATCCTTGATTCTTGCATTTCCAATTGTGCTTCTTTCACCAATGATGGGGCTTAATCTGCCATTTCAATTTCAATTTCCAGGATCGGATTGGCTTGTTCTTATTTTGGCAACAATATTATTCTTTTATGGTGGACAACCTTTTCTAGCTGGGGCCAAATCAGAGTTACGACAAAAAAATCCAGCGATGATGACATTAATTGCAATGGGGATTACGGTGTCCTATGTTTATAGTGTCTATTCTTTTATCGCGACAACTTTTTTTGGAAAGGATGTCATGAATTTTTTCTGGGAGCTAGCCACGTTGATAGTGATTATGCTTCTTGGACACTGGATTGAAATGAATGCGGTCATGAATGCGAGTGATGCGCTACAAAAATTAGCTGAATTATTACCAGATAAGGTAACGAGACTTGTTGCCGGTAAAGAGGAAGTTGTTTCGCTACAAGCAGTTCACACAGGGGACAAACTCATTGTCCGGTCGGGCGATAAAATGCCTACGGACGGAAAAATTTTGTCGGGACAATCCATTGTGGATGAATCGGCCGTTACGGGAGAGTCGCGCGGGGTTCAAAAAAATCCACAAGATTTGGTGATTGGCGGTTCGGTAAATGGAGAAGGTACGTTGACGATCCAAGTGACTGGTACGGGAGAAGAGGGCTATCTAGCGAAAGTGATGACCATGGTTCGCCGAGCGCAAGCGGAAAAGTCAAAACTGGAAGCATTGTCTGATAAAGTGGCCAAATGGCTATTTTATGTGGCCTTAACGGTTGGTATTTTGGCATTTATTAGTTGGTTAGTATTGACTGATTTGCCAACTGCACTTGATCGAATGGTGACAGTCTTTGTTATTGCTTGTCCACATGCACTTGGTTTGGCAATTCCATTAGTGATTGCACGCTCGACCTCGATTGCTGCCCAAAATGGCTTATTGTTAAAAAACCGCAACGCGCTTGAAAATTCACACGATTTGTCGATGATTTTGCTTGATAAGACTGGGACTTTAACCCAAGGAACATTTGCTGTAACAGGAATTGAACAATGGGATAATCAAATTACTTCCCAAGAACTATTGCAATACATTGGTGCGTTGGAAAAAACAGCCAATCATCCAATTGCAGTAGGGATGATGCGTTATCTAAAGGCACAAGGAGTGGAACCTTTCGAAGCAAAAGATACTCAGACCATCACTGGGGTGGGCTTAAGTGGAATGGTGCATTCACAAAAAGTCACAATTCTTAATGAAAATGCGTTGACTGAAAGCGAAAAGCAGTCATTGGATCCATCAAAATGGCTTCACTATCAAGAACAAGGCAATACGATTAGTTTTGTCAAACTAAATGATGATATTGTTGGTCTAATTGCTTTAGGGGATGAAATCAAGCCTGAAGCAAAAGCATTTATTCAAGCATTGCATAACCGCCAAATTGAACCTGTTATGTTGACTGGAGACAATCAGGAAGCAGCTGCCAAAGTGGCCAGCTATCTTGGCATTACTCAATTTTATGCGGGTCTTTTACCAGATGGAAAAGAAAAGATTGTTGCCCAATTCGTTCATGAAGGAAAAAGAGTAGCAATGGTTGGTGATGGTATCAACGATGCGCCAAGTTTGGCACGTGCAACGATTGGAATTGCTATTGGAGCTGGGACAGATGTAGCTATTGACTCAGCAGACGTTGTTTTAACGAATAGCAATCCTGAAGATATTTTACATTTTTTGGATTTAGCAAAAGTCACCAGAAGAAAAATGATTCAAAATCTTTGGTGGGGAGCGGGATACAATATTTTTGCTATCCCATTAGCAGCAGGTATTCTTGCACCGATTGGGATAGTACTCAACCCAGCTGTGGGAGCGATTCTTATGTCTTTGAGTACGGTAATTGTGGCGATGAATGCGATGACCTTATCGATGAAAAAAGAAGCGAATGGTTCTTCTAAATAATTGATTTTAGACAAAACTCGACCTATTCTAGTTAATAGGTACGGGTTTTGTTTTTGACTCTTTTTAAAGAAAGTCGAGAAAAAATTTTTTTTAAATGAAGGCGGGAAATGTCTTTTTTGATTTGACGGTTGGAAGCATTCTAACTATAATAAGCATGAACATGACCCTATGATTTGTTAGGTGAGGCTCCTATATGAACACAGGCTACTGCCCAAAAATGTCGAGAGACGCCAATGGGTAGAACAGAAATCGTCGAAGAAGGCGTTTTTTAAGGTAGCTAAAAGGAATTTTCCTTTTTACGTTATATAGTGCCAAAACTCGACGAGTAGATCGAAAATAACAAGCAGTCTTGTATTTTTAACCTTTCGCTGAGCAATTTGGTGAAAGGTTTTTTTGTGTTGGGTACCTTTCCTTTTAACAAACCGACTAGGATCAGAGTAATGGATAGAAAGAAGTGAGTAAGATGGATGACGGACACCCCAATAGTCAACAGCATAATGAGAAACGAAGCATGGGTTGGTTCGTCTTAGCCACTTGCTGACTGATGCTTTCTTTTCTCAGTCCTTTCGTTTAGAAGAGAAAAGAGGCCAGAAAAATGAAAAAAAACCAAGGCGAACAAGTTGCACGTGCTGCAAGTTGTTCCTATGAAGAAGTACTGCGTCAATTTCACAGCGTTGCTGGAGGGCTGACAACAGAACAGGCAGAAGAAAACCGTGACCAATTTGGAAAAAATCAAATTGTAGGGCCATCACATGAACATTGGCTAAAATTATTAGGAGAATCCTTCATCACACCGTTTACTTTGGTGTTAATCGCATTAGCAGTGGTGTCTGTTTTTGTAGATGGCATCTTTGCGCAACCCCAAGATCGGAGTTTCGTAACTGTCTGGTTAATTAGCATAATGGTGTTTGCAAGTGGTCTAGTTAGTTTTGTCCAAACTATCAGGGCTAATCAAGCAGCAGATCAATTAAAAAAAATGATTCATGTAACGGCTGCAGTATCACGTGATGGTCGTTACCAAGAAATACCGACGGAGGATATTGTTTGCGGTGATTTTGTAAAATTAGCGGCAGGCGATATGATTCCTGCTGACATGCGCTTATTACAAACAAAAGATTTGTTTTTATCGCAAGCAGCTTTAACAGGAGAAAGCTACCCTGTTGAGAAAGATGCAACTAGTGCAACAGAATCAAACATAGCCATGACGGAACGTTCCAACCTAGTCTTGATGGGAAGTAACGTATTAAGTGGAACGGCAGAAGGAATCGTCATTGCAACAGGGGAAGATACGGTCTTTGGTTCCATTGCCCATACCCTCAACGAAAAGCCTAAGCAAACGAGTTTTGAGTTGGGAATCAAGGAAACGTCTCTTCTGTTAATTCGTTTTATGGTGATTATGGCACCAATAGTCATCGTGATTAATGGTCTAACAAAAGGCAACTGGTTAGAAGCAATTTTGTTTGGTTTATCTGTTGCTGTTGGTCTAACACCAGAAATGTTACCCATGATTGTGACAACAAACCTTGTTCGTGGTGCGCGTGTCATGGCAAAAAAGGAAACCATTATCAAGAATTTATCCGCCATTCAAAATTTTGGGGCAATGGACTTGCTTTGTACGGATAAAACAGGCACACTAACTCAAGACAAAATCGTATTGGAATACCATCTTGATTGCAATGGAAATGAGAGCAATCGCGTGTTGCGGCATGCCTATATGAATAGTTACTACCAAACGGGTTTAAAAAATCTCATGGATATTGCCATTATTCAAGCTGCAGATACACAGTTAACATTGCATCCAGAAAACTATCGTAAAGTTGATGAAGTACCATTTGATTTTGATCGGAGAAGAATGAGTGTGGTGATTGCGGATCAATCAGGTAAGACGCAAATGATTACCAAAGGCGCCATTGAAGAAATGCTCAGTGTTTCTTCATTTGTCGATTTTGATGGGCAAGTAACCACTCTTACGCCAACGTTAGCAGGACACATTATGCAAGAGGTAGAGAAGTTAAACCAACAAGGATTCCGCGTCCTTGGGGTAGCTCAAAAGACTAATCCACCAGAAGTGGGAGCTTTCTCGACGGGTGATGAAACAGAGATGGTCCTCATTGGCTATCTGGCCTTTCTTGATCCACCAAAAGAAACAGCGAAAGCAGCTATTTCCACTTTACATGCTCATGGTGTTGATGTACGGGTATTAACGGGAGATAATGCCTTAGTGACACAATCCGTTTGTCAACAAGTCGGGATTGCGACGGAGAATATGGTAGAAGGCAGTCAATTGGAAAAACTAACCGAAGAAGAATGGGACAAGATTATTGAAACCACCAAGATTTTTGTCAAATTGACGCCACAACAAAAAGCAGATTTGGTCCAACGTTTTCAAAAGAAAAATCATACAATTGGCTTTTTAGGAGACGGCATCAATGATGCACCTGCCCTGAAAGTTGCAGATGTAGGGATATCCGTGGACACAGCGGTCGATATCGCGAAGGAATCCGCCAATGTCATTTTATTGGAAAAGGACTTGATGGTGTTAGAAAGAGGAATTCTAGCTGGTAGAGAAGTATTTGGCAATATTATGAAATACGTGAAAGCAACGTTAAGTTCCAATTTTGGAAATATTCTCTCGGTTCTTGTTGCTAGTATCTTTTTACCTTTTTTACCAATGTTACCCTTGCAATTACTATTTTTAAATTTTATGTATGATCTTTCATGCTTAGCAATGCCGTGGGATCGTGTCGATCAAGAATATCTAGCAAGCCCTAAAAAATGGACAACGCAAGATATGGGGCGGTTTATGGTATGGTTTGGTCCCACTAGTTCCATTTTTGATTTGGTGACTTTTTATCTATTGTATACGTGGTTGTGTCCACTTGTAGCGGGCGGATCGTACTTTCAATTATCGGCTACGCAACAAGTTGTTTTCATCGCAGTCTTCCATGCGGGTTGGTTTGTAGAGTCTTTCTGGACGCAATCGTTAGTCATTCATGCCTTGCGTTCTCCAAAACTACCATTTATCCAAAGTCGCGCAACTTGGCCGGTGATTGTTGCGACTAGTCTCGGCGTTTTTTGTGGAAGCATTTTGCCAATGACTTCTTTGGGATCCTCTCTTGGATTGATGCACTTGCCTACGATTTTTTGGAGCTGTTTGTTAGGAATCGTTTGTGCATATTTGTGCCTGGTAACATTGGTCAAAAACATGTATCTCAAACGTTACCATCAATTATATTGATTATTTAGCAAATGATTTTGTGGTCGAGAAGTAATTAGGTATACTGGCTAAAAATGATAAAGAGAAGGTGCAAAGAAAAAGATGAATGAGCAAGAGAAATCAACAGGAATGGCGGCAGTATTTGCAGCGTTAGCCGCCAATGTATTAGTGGCAATTAGCAAGTTTATTGGGTATTTTATTAGTGGTAGTGCAGCAATGTTAAATGAAAGTATTCATAGTGTGGTCGATTGTGGAAATCAGTTGTTGCTACTTTTTGGTAACAAGCGAGCCAACCGTGGTCAAAGTGAATTGCATCAATTTGGAGAGGGCCGTGCCAAGTATTTTTTCAGTACGATTGTCGCAACCATGTTGTTCTTTGGGGGTGGTATCCTAGGTATCATGGAGGCCATTGATAAGCTATTCCATCCAAGTCATGAAGTGAATAGTCCTTGGGTGGTCATACTTATTTTAATTTTTGGGATGATTGTTGAAGGGTATTCTTTACGAATCGCCATGAAGGAAATTGCTGAATTGAACAGTGAAAAGTTGTCCACATTGGCATTTTTACGGGAAAGTCGCCATAGCGAAATTCTTATCATTTTTACAGAGGATTTTTGTGCAGTTATTGGTTTGACGTTGGCGATGGCAGGAACGTTGCTGACAATTGTAACAAACAATCCTACGTTTGATGCCCTTAGTGGTTTGTTAATTGGGGTGTTGTTAACGGGAGCAGCTATTTTCTTGGCAAGAGAATTTTATAGTTTGATTGTGGGAGAAAGTGTGACTGCTAGTGATTTAAATAAAATTAAGCAAGCATTCCAACGAAATGATGTTGAAAAATTAATTGATATCAAAACGATTCATCTTAGTCCAAATGAAATTATGGTTGCTGCAAAAATTGACTTGTTAGATACACAAGAAGAGCAAGGTTACGCAATTGTCAATCTGATTGAGGAAGATATCCGAAGACGCTTGCCAGATAAAAAAGTTTACATCTACATTGAAACGGATAAATATGATCCTAACTATCAACGAGGGTAGGTAGTGGACGCGAAAAACAGGTAAGTGATTAATCAATGAATGAAGCATTGTTTGGGATAAGCAGTGCTTCATTCATTTTTCTTTACAAAAACTTTACACAAATGTTAACGAAGGTTAACGAAAACAGCGTATACTATCAGATGGATACAAAACGAATTTTTGTATTTTTTTTCATCGGCTGTCAGTGAAACAAGGTCAGTGTCTCTCAATTGGTGAATTACGAGAAAACTCTCATTGAAATGAAGATAATTCTAACGAAAATATAATAAAAAAATATTGCTAATAAACGATTAATATTCTATAATCTAGTAGCAATTGTTCGTATTTAATTGCAAAACATTTACTAAAGGGGAATAAGGATGAAAGTTTGGAAGAAATTGGCAGCGGTTGGCTTGAGTTTAGCTGCAGCAGTTACATTAGCGGCATGTGGGAGCTCTAGTTCATCAAGTTCTTCATCAAAAGATGGAAGCTATGAGCCAAAAAAATTAACGGTACAATTCGTTCCTTCGCAATCTGCTGAAACATTGGAAGCAAAAGCGAAACCATTGGAAAAATTATTGAGTAAGCAATTAGGCATTCCAGTCACTGTAAGTGTTTCTACTGACTATAATACCATTGTAGAAGCAATGGGTTCTAAACAAGTGGATGTTGGTTTCTTACCACCAAACGCCTATGTATTGGCTCATGAACAAAGTGGTGTGAAAGTTCTTCTTCAAGCACAGCGCTATGGCATTTCTCAACCTGGTGGAAAGAGTACAGATAAATTAGTAGATAGTTACCGTTCAATGATTGTTGTGAAAAAAGGAAGCAATATTAAAGATGTTGATGATTTAAAAGGGAAAAAAATCGCAACTCAAGACGTAACTTCATCTGCTGGATATGTTTGGCCAGTTGCTGAATTGAAGAAAAAAGGAATTGATATTAATAAAGATGTTACAACGGTGCAAGTGAAAGGTCATGACCAAGCTGTTCTTTCCGTTCTAAATGGAGATGTGGACGCAGCCTTTGTCTTTGAAGATGCCCGTAATACAGTGAAGAAAGACTATCCACAAATTATGGATGAAGTAGAACCAATGTACTTTACTGAACCAATTCCAAACGATACCATCAGTGTTCGTTCAGATATGAGTAAAGAATGGGACAAAAAAATTCAAGACGCCTTTATTGCAATCGGTAAAGATCCAAAAGGGAAAGAAATTATTTCTTCTGTCTACTCGCATGAAGGCTATGTAAAATCAAAAGACAGCAATTTTGATATCGTTCGCGAATACGCAAAAGAAGTTGGACAATAAGCAAACGTTTCTATAAAATAGGAACAAAGGGTATCGAGTGTTACCGATACCCTTTTGCATTGTATTTTTTTATTTTTAATATAAGAAAGTAGGAAAAAAAGTGACAGAGGAAAATCAAGCGATTATTTCGTTTAAGCATGTCAATAAAGTCTATCCAAATGGTGTTCATGGATTGCGGGACTTGAATATTGATATTAAAAAAGGAGAGTTTGTCATTGTTGTCGGTTTATCCGGAGCTGGAAAGTCCACCATGCTACGTTCAATCAACCGCTTACACGAGATCTCAAGTGGTGAAATTTTAATTGACAATCAATCCATTACAAATGCGAAAGGGAAGGAATTGCGGTTAATTCGCAGAGATATTGGAATGATTTTTCAAAGTTTTAATTTGGTCAAACGTTCAAGTGTTTTGCGAAATGTCTTAACGGGACGTGTAGCTTATCATCCAACATGGAAAATGCTTTTAGGTCTATTTCCAAAAGAAGACAAAGAACGGGCGTATCAATCATTGCAACGTGTCAATCTAGCTGAAAAAGTCTACACACGAGCAGATGAATTGTCTGGTGGGCAGCAACAACGAGTTTCGATTGCAAGAGCTTTGACACAAAAACCGAAAATTATTTTAGCAGATGAACCCGTTGCTTCGTTAGATCCAGTGACTACCGAAAAAGTAATGGATGATTTAAAACGGATTAATCAAGATTTCGGGATTACGGTGGTTGTCAATCTGCACTCTGTGGAGTTAGCACGTCAGTATGGTACACGAATCATCGGTTTGCGTGATGGGGGTCTAGTTTTTGATGGATCGGTAGCGGAAGCAACTGATGATACATTGAAGGCAATTTATGGTGGTGAAATTTTGGAAGAAAAAGCACAAGGAGCGATTGTATAATGAATTCACAGACGCTACCAAAACGTGGGGGACTTTGGAAAAATTTCTTGTGGTTAGCTATTTTTGTCTTGATATTGATTGTTAGTGGCAATATTTCGGGTGTCGATATTCCACGCTTTGTGACCAATGCAGGACAGATGACTATTATCATCCAGAAAATGGCTCATCCGGATTGGTCCTATGTTTCCATTATCATAAAGCCTATCTTAGAAACGTTACAGATGGCTATTATTGGTACAACGATAGGTGCTTTATTTGCCTTTCCATTTTCTTTATTTGCTGCTCGAAATATCGTACATAATAAATGGGTTACTGGTATTTTCCGCTTTATTTTAAATATTATCCGGACCATTCCAGATTTAATGCTAGCAGCATTGTTCGTTGCCATTGTCGGTATCGGTCCTGTGGCAGGGGTTATTTCATTAGCTGTATTCACGTTTGGAATGATTTCAAAATTGTTTTTTGAGTCGATTGAAACAATTGATGATGGGCCGATTGAAGCAATTACAGCATCAGGTGGTTCCAGATTAGATATTATTCGTTACGCGGTACTCCCCCAAGTCACGAGTCATTTTTTAAGCTATCTTCTGTATGCTTTTGAGATAAACGTTCGAGCATCAACTGTCTTAGGGTATATTGGTGCTGGTGGAATTGGGATATACTTGCAACGCTCGCTTAGCCAATTTCGTTATGATCAAACGTCTATTATTGTCATTGCTATCTTCGCAGTCGTGTTAGTCATCGACACAATTAGTAATAAGTTAAGGGAGCGATTAATATGATGTTGCCAGCTGAACCAAAAAAACATCTGGTAAGAAACTGGATTATTGCTTTGGCATTACTAGCAATGTATGTATGGGCATTTTCTGGTATTCCGTTTACTGGTGTGAAAGAAAATGTGAAAGAAATTGTTGGCTCTATTTTTCATGGACTAACGCACCCGGATTGGGCCTATGTGTATACAGGTGATGGCGAAGATTTGATTTCTTTGATGATTCAAACGGTGGCGATTGCCTTTTTAGGAACGTTTATTTCATCCTTGTTGAGTATACCGTTTGCCTTTTGGGCTGCGCGTACCAAACAAGGCAATCGTTTTGTATCAGGTACAGGGAAAATTATGCTAACAGCGATTCGGACTTTCCCGGAAATTGTGTTGGCAATTATGTTTATTAAAACAGTGGGACCAGGTTCGTTTGCCGGTGTATTGGCTGTCAGTGTACACTCAATCGGGATGCTTGCCAAATTATACAGTGAAGCGATTGAAAATATGGATCAAGGACCATCAGAGTCAGTTATTAGTGCCGGTGGAAATCGCTGGGATCTTTTGGCTTATGCGACCTTGCCACAGTTAGTTCCGGAATTCATTTCCTTTACATTGTATCGCTTTGAATTAGCTGTGCGTTCAGCCTCTATTTTAGGGATGGTTGGTGCCGGTGGGATTGGGACGCCAATGATCTTTGCAATCAATGCTCGAAACTGGAGTCGCGTGGGAATTATCTTAATTGGAATTATTATAACTGTTACGCTGATTGATTTTATTTCTGGTCAATTAAGAAAACGGTTAGTGTAAATAAAAGAAAACGGATGAGAACAAGATTTCTCATCCGTTTTTTTGGTTTATACAGATTATTCTATCCGTCAAAAAAATACGATTTCCTTTTGAAAGCTTTTTTGAAAAGGAGTATACTAAAATTATTCTAATGTAGGAGATGACGATCATGAAAGTGAGTTTGTTTACGAGCTGTGTCGTAGATGCCCTTTTTCCAAATGTCTCGATTGCGATTGTAGAAGTGCTCGAACGTTTTGGGATTGAAGTGCTATATCCAGAGAATCAAGTCTGTTGTGGACAACCCACATTAAATAGTGGGTATCGAGAAGAATCGCGAAAAGTATTAATTAATCAATTAGAAGCATTTAAAGATGCTGATTATGTAGTGGGCGCCGCAGGAAGTTGCACAGCCTCTATGAGAGAATATGCGGAGTTTTTTAAAGATGATCCAATCTACTATGAAGAAGCAGTTAAGTTGCATGATAAAACATATGAGTTTACCCAGTTTTTGTATCATGTTTTGGGGTTAACTGATGTGGGTGCAACATTATATAAAAAAGTAACCTATCATCGCTCTTGCCATATGACTCGTCTGTTAGGGGAACGAGAATCACCGTTTGAACTAATGAAACATGTTAAGGGCTTGGAATATGTTGAGATTCCTCATATTGAAAATTGTTGTGGGTTTGGCGGAA
Organism: Enterococcus camelliae; assembly: GCF_042685105.1. NCBI lineage: Bacteria > Bacillati > Bacillota > Bacilli > Lactobacillales > Enterococcaceae > Enterococcus > Enterococcus camelliae. The sequence continues at coordinate 73,244 of NZ_JBHUMO010000001.1, forward strand.
CCTTCTCAGTGAAAGAACCCATCATTTCAAATGCGATGGTCACAGAAAAAATGAACGACATCATCGATACAGGTGCAGAAGTTTTAATTAGTGCCGATATGGCTTGTTTAATGAATATTGGCGGGAAGTTCAACCGTGAAGGCAAGCCAATCACGATTATGCACATCGCAGAAGTATTAAATCATGATGTTGATTTATCAAGAGTCAAAATTCCAGAAAAGGCATTGGCATAGGAGGACGGATACATGGGATTAAAGACAAGTACCTTATCTTTCGATGAACGATGTACGGAAAACATCGAAGACAAACAAATGCAGGCAGCATTAAAGAAAGCACAAGATGCGCAATGGATTAAACGAGAAGGCTCCCGCGACCAATTAGGAAATTGGGAACAATGGCGGGAATTAGGACAGCAAATCCGGCAACATACGTTAAATCATTTACCCGATTATTTAGAACAATTTAGTGATAATGTCGAAAAACAAGGGGGACATGTCTTCTTTGCCCGGACGGATAAAGAAGCGCAAGAGTTTGTCCGCCAAATTGTCTTAGAAAAAGAAATTAAAAAAATTGTGAAATCCAAATCAATGGTTACCACGGAAGTTGGATTGGATCCAATGCTTGAAAAAATGACCGATGTTAGTGTGGTTGAAACGGACTTAGCAGAATTTATTTTGCAAATGGATAATTGGGATGAACCTTCACACATTGTTTTCCCAGCTGTCCATAAAAATCGGCATCAAGTGAAACAAATTTTTGAAAAACTTGGGTATGTTGGTTCAGATGAGCCTGTGGATTTGGCAAAGTTTGCTCGTAAAATATTGAGAGAACGATTCTTAGAAGCTGATTTAGGTATTTCTGGTTGTAACTTTGCAATTGCTGATAGTGGCATGATCAATTTAGTGACCAATGAAGGAAATGCTGATTTATGTATTAGTATTCCTAAAACACAAATCGTCTTAATGGGGATGGAACGGATCGTCTCAAGTATCAAAGAAGCAGAAGTATTGGACAATTTGCTTTGTCGCAGTGCGGTTGGTCAAAAATTAACGAGCTATGTGACGTTTGCTGGTCGCAAGCATGAAGATGAATCAGATGGACCAGAAGATTTTTATGTTGTGATTGTTGACAATGGACGATCAAATGCGTTAGGCACACAATTTCAAGAAATGTTGCAATGCATTCGATGTGGGGCTTGTTTAAATGTCTGCCCAGTGTATCGTCATATTGGTGGGCACGGTTATGGGTCTATTTATCCAGGACCAATGGGTGCAGTGCTGTCTCCAATTTTAGGTGGATACGAAGAATTCGGTGATTTACCCTATGCGTCAAGTCTTTGTGGAGCATGCACGGATACTTGTCCAGTAAAAATTCCTTTGCACAAATTGCTAATTGAGCATCGTACAGTGATGACCAATGAACTAAAGATGAAACATGGGCTGGATGATGCAACCATGAAAATGATTGGCCGCGTTACGGCTTCCCCAATCGCGTTTAAAATGGTAGAAAAGGTGGATCATGCTGGATCTGCAATGATTACGAAAAAGAAAGATATGAGTGTAAAAAACTTATATAACCATGATGGCTATTTAAACAAAGCGCCTGCAATGGCTAAAAATTGGACCGACTATCGTGATTTACCTCGACCTCCTAAAGCAAAAGACAATTTCCGTCAGTGGTTTAAAGATCATCAAAAAGCGAAAGCGCAAATGGGGGGAAAGTAAGATGACGAGCACAACAAACGAAAACAGAGAAAACTTTCTTGATCATTTGGCCGGATGCTTAAAGTATGAGCGCCACAGTTTAAAGGATTCAGCTGTGCCGTTTATGAATGATTTACCGCATGAAACATTAAATGATCTGACTCAAGACGAATTGTTAGAAGTCTTAAAAAAACAATGCGCAGCACTTCATTGCCAATTGCTTACAACATCGCTTGCCGATTTGCCTGCTACATTGGCAACCCAAATTCAAGAATATGGGGAAGGTTCCATGATTTTACCAGATGATCCTCGGTTTGAGGAATATGGGCTAGCTGATTTCACTCATCGTCCGAATACATATATTTGGCAAAAAGGTGCAGATAAACGACAAGCCAATATCTTTGAGGCCCAACGTTCGAATATCGGTATTGCTTTTGCAGAATATGTGTTAGCAGAGTCAGGAACCGTTGCGCTGGAATCATCCGCGGGTCAAGGAAGGTCGTTGCATTTTTTGCCTACAAATTACATTGCAATTGTTCCTATCAGCAAAATGGTTCCCCGAATCACGCAAGCGACAGATCACTATGCCGCTAAAATCAAAGCTGGAGAAGCTACTGGCTCGGCTTTGAATTTTATCTCAGGTCCTTCAAATTCCGGAGATATTGAAATGGTTTTAGTTGAAGGCGTACATGGGCCGCTCCATGTCACATATGTTGTAGTCGAAGATTGCTAAGAAAAGATCTCTTGCATGCTATATGCAGGAGACCCTTTCTTTTTCACTTTGAAAGTTTGTTTGGAAAGTTTGGTCAAATGAGAGGCGCAAACATTGCATTTATTTGAAAATCGCCTATTATAATAGAGGGTGAGTTATAATAAAAGGAGTACTTTTTAGATAGGTATTCGTGAAAAAACTTGTAAAATGGTTAGTTGTAAGACCACATGTACAGAATGTACAAAGTTGATTGGAGGAATAGGAAATGGATATTGTTACATTAGCTCGAATCCAATTTGCTATGACGACGGTGTTTCACTTTTTCTTCGTCCCATTATCGATTGGGATGGCATTTGTCGTAGCAATTATGGAAACTCTTTATGTAACGAAAAAAGACGAAGTTTATAAGAAGATGGCTAAGTTTTGGGCACAAATCTTATTATTAAGTTTCGCAGTAGGTGTCGTGACAGGTATTATTCAAGAATTTCAGTTCGGTATGAACTGGTCAGATTATTCTCGCTTTGTCGGCGATATTTTTGGAGCACCTCTAGCAGTTGAAGCTTTGCTTGCGTTCTTTTTGGAATCAACCTTCTTAGGGTTATGGATATTTACTTGGGATCGAGTAAAACCGGCAGTGCACGCACTGTTCATTTGGTTAGTTGGTTTTGGCTCCATCATGTCCGCTTTTTGGATATTAGTTGCGAATAGCTTTATGCAACATCCAACCGGGTATACCATTAACAATGGTCGGGCAGAAATGACGGATTTTGGAGCAGTCATTAGCAATCCCCAAGTTTGGTATGAGTTTTCACATGTTATCGCCGGTGCAATATTAACTGGAGGGATTGTGGTCGCTGGGTTATCTGCTTTCCAATTGTTGAAGAAGAATCAATTAAGTGAATTGACACAAAAAATTTACAAAAAAACCGTTAGAGTTGGCCTTTGGGTAACGTTAATTGGTTCCGCTTCTGTTTTGTTTGCAGGTGACTTACAAATGAAAGCGTTGGTTGAAGATCAACCAATGAAATTTGCTGCAACAGAAGGATTATATGAAAACTCAGGAGACCCAGCTGCTTGGACGGTAGTCGCTTGGGCAAACGAGGCGAAAAAGGAACGCGTATTTGGGATTGAAATTCCTTATATGCTAAGTATCTTGTCTTATAATGCTCCAGAAGGTGCTGTCAAAGGCATGAATGAAATTAACAAAGAATTGACTGCCAAATATGGTGAAGGTAATTACTACCCTCCTGTCAACACTTTGTTTTGGAGCTTCCGGGTGATGGCTGGTTTTGGAACGTTAATGTTATTGGTCGCAATTGTGGGTCTAATTATGACACGCAAAAAGAAGGAAACGCTATACAAAAAAAATTGGCTGTTATGGGTTCTTGGTTTGATGACCTTTGCGCCATTTCTAGCAAACACTTCAGGTTGGCTAATCACTGAGCTTGGACGGTATCCTTGGACAGTTTACGGCCTGTTTAAAATTGAAGATAGTGTGTCACCTAATGTATCGGTGACATCACTATTAATATCAAATATTATTTACTTCTTACTGTTTGCCGGTCTGGGTGCTGTGATGGTTTACTTGGTTATTCGCGAATTGAAAAAAGGGCCTGAATATGTGGATCATCAACAGGAAGCAGATAGCAAACCGTCGATAGATCCATTTGATGGAGGTGCATTCTAATGTCTGGTTTACAATTAATGTGGTTTGTGTTAATTGGCGTTTTATTTTCCGGTTTCTTTTTCCTTGAAGGATTTGACTTTGGTGTCGGCATGGCTGTCCAGACGTTAGCTCATAATGACGAAGAAAAAGACCAAATTGTCAATACGATAGGACCTGTTTGGGATGGTAATGAAGTATGGTTACTAACCGCAGGGGGCGCTATGTTTGCTTCATTCCCTTATTGGTATGCATCTTTGTTTAGTGGATATTATTTAATCCTCTTTATTATTTTATTTGGTTTGATTATTCGCGGCGTTTCCTTTGAATTTCGGCATAAAGTGCCAGAAAAAAATAAAAATTTCTGGAACTGGACATTAAGTATTGGTAGTTTCATTGTACCTTTTTTCTTTGGTGTTCTCTTTATCAGTTTGGTGCAAGGTATGCCAATTGATGCGGATGGAAATATGACTGCTAAGTTTACTGATTATATTAATCTCTTTTCAGTTGTTGGTGGAGTGGCGTTGACGTTGCTTTGCTACTTGCATGGGTTAAATTATATTTCCTTGAAAACAGAAGGACCGGTCAGAGAACATGCGCGCAATTATGCTAAATTGCTTTATTATGTCCTTTATGTTGGTTTAGTTTTGTTTGCAATCTTGTTGTATTTCAAGACAGATTTCTTTGATAATAATTTTGCGTTGACAAGTCTACTAGTGTTAGCAATTGTATTGTTGACAGTTCTTGCTAACATTTCAGTGTTTAAAGAAAAAGAAATGACTGCTTTTATTGCGAGTGGCTTGACAATGGTTGTCTTAGTAGCCTTACTTTTCACAGGACTATTTCCACGTGTGATGATTAGTTCATTAGGCAGTCAATTTGATCTGTTAATTAAAAATGCTTCATCGACGCCTTATACGTTGAAGTTAATGACGTATATCTCCTTTACGTTATTACCATTTGTCTTAGCATATACTGCTTGGGCATATTATATATTTAGAAAACGTGTAACGTTAGATGTGAAAGGATACTAAGAATGGTTGATAAAGCGATTATGCGCTTGCCGAACATTCAAAAAATAATGATGGTGCTTGCAGGGTATGCTATCTTGCAAGCTCTCTTTATAATTGGGCAAGCTTACACCTTAGCAACAGTCATTACCCACTTGTGGGAAGGCAAATCGTTGCAAGCTCAATTTGGGCTAATTGTGGCTTTTTTTCTCTGTTATAGTGCTCGTCATGGTGTCATTTTTTTCCGTGATAAATTATTGGACAACTATGCACAAGAACAGGTGGAATTGTTAAGAAGCCAATTACTGGAAAAATTATTCCGATTAGGTCCCGTTGTAGTCCAAGCACAAGGAACAGGGAATATGATTACGATGGCTTTAGAAGGAATTTCCCAAGTTGAGAACTACATTCATCTCATTTTGGCTAAAATGATGAACATGATGATTATTCCTTGGCTGATTTTAGTCGTTATTTTTTTCTTAGATTGGGAATCAGGGCTTACATTGCTGCTTATTTTCCCCCTGATTATTATTTTTATGATTATTTTAGGGTATGCGGCTCAAGCGAAGGCTGATCGCCAATACCGCGCCTTTCAATTGTTGTCCAATCATTTTATTGATTCTTTGCGAGGAATTGATACGTTGAAGGTATTTGGATTAAGCAAACGCTATGGTCGTAGTATTTACCAAACAAGTGAAGCGTTCCGCAAAGCAACGATGAGTACGTTGAAAATTGGTATTTTATCGACGTTTGCCTTGGATTTTTTTACCACGTTATCCGTAGCAATTGTCGCGGTTCTTTTGGGCTTAAGACTCATCAATCAAGAAGTTTTTTTATTTCCGGCTTTAACGGTATTGATTTTGTCCCCGGAATATTTTTTACCAGTTCGTGATTTTTCTAGCGATTATCATGCAACATTGGATGGAAAAAATGCGATGACTGCTGTACGAGAAGTATTAGAATTACCAGAAGAAACAGAGGTACAACAATCGCTCCCTCAATGGGGGAAAGACGCTCAACTAACACTACATCAAATGAGCTTTTCTTACGACGGGCAGACAGAAACTATTCAACCATTTGATTTGACAACAACCGGCTTCAAAAAAATTGGTGTGATTGGGATGAGTGGTTCTGGAAAATCAACTTTAATTAACGGATTAAGTGGTTTTCTGACGCCAAGTGGTGGATCCATTGAGATTGCTGGACAACGTGTGACCTCCTTCGCACAGAAAGATTGGCAAAAACAAATGATTTATATCCCACAAAGTCCGTATCTTTTCCAACTAACATTACGGGAAAATCTTGCTTTTTATACACCAAATGCCACTGAAAAGGAAATTCAAGAAGCCGTTAATGTCGTGGGATTGAATGAATTGGTAGCTGAATTGCCCCAAGGACTAGACACACCAATCGGTCAGGGTGCACGTGCGCTGAGTGGTGGACAAGCCCAACGGATTGCGTTGGCACGAGCTTTCCTAGATAAAAAACGAAGTATTCTTCTTTTTGATGAACCAACGGCGCATTTGGATATTGAAACAGAAGTTGAAATCAAAGAACGAATGCTGCCATTAATGGAAAATCGACTTGTTTTCTTCGCAACTCACCGCTTGCATTGGATGCGTCAAATGGATGTTATTCTCGTGATTGAGCAAGGGAAAATTGTCGAGCAAGGGACATTTGCCGAATTGACAGCTAAGCAAGGGCATTTTTATGAATTGACAGAGCAAATGAGGAGGGAAGAACATGTTTAAAATTCCACTTTTCCAATCTCTAAAAACGGATCAATGGGTGAAACCTTTTCTTCACCAGTATAAAAAAGCATTGTACTTGGCGTTATTTTTAGGTTTTATGACCTTCTTTTGTGCGGGTGCGCTGATGTTTACTTCTGGTTATTTGATTAGTCGTTCGGCTTCGTTACCAGAAAATATTCTAATGATTTATATTCCGATTGTTCTAACAAGGGCGTTTGGGATTGGCCGACCCGTTTTTCGTTATGTGGAGCGTTTGACTAGTCATAACTGGGTGTTGAAAATGACATCTAAGCTTCGTCTCAAGCTTTACCTCACGTTAGAGAAAGAAGCAATGTTTTTTAAACAAACCTATCGAATGGGTGATATTCTGGGACTTTTGGCAGAAGATATTAACCACATTCAAAATTTATATTTGCGAACAATCTTTCCAACAATTATTGCTTGGATTCTCTATGTGTTTGTGATAGTTGGTTTAGGTTTCTTTTCACTTTGGTTTGCATTGGTCATGACTATTTTATTTTTCGGCTTGGTTGTGGTCTTTCCGCTTGTCTCTGTGCTAATGAATGGTGCAAGACAAGAGCGAGAAAAACAAGTAAAAAATGCGTTGTATATCGATTTAACGGATAATGTGATGGGGGTCTCTGACTGGATATTCAGCCAACGTTCACAAGAATATGTAGCTTCCTATCTTGAAAATGAGCAGCAGCTTTATCATGTTCAAAATGAATTACGACGATTCAATCGCTTACGCAATTACTTTTTTCAACTGTATATCGGCTTGATGGCGGTTAGTCTAATTCTCTGGACAAGCCAGCGATTTGTAGGAAATCATGGCGGAGCAGCAAACTGGATTGCCGCCTTCGTACTCAGTCTTTTTCCGCTGATTGATGCATTTGCTGTTTTACCTGATGCAGCGCAAGAAACGAATGTTTACAAAGATTCTTTGAATCGATTGAATGCGCTGAACAGTCAAGCTACGCCTGAGGATTCTGCACTCCCTATTCAGACGCTGACAATCCAATTGAAAAACCTTTCCTTTCATTATCCAAATGAAAGCAAAATGGTGCTTAATGGCTTGGATTTAACCATTCCTCAAGGGCAAAAATTAGCTATTTTAGGTCGAAGCGGATCAGGAAAAAGTACACTTGCAACCCTTATTCGTGGGGACTTGGCGCCGACGGATGGTTTTTTGACCTTAGGAGAGGTGCCAACGAATCAATTTGGTGATCAAATAGCTAACTATATTGGTGTTATTCAACAAACACCCTATTTATTTCATACGACCATTTTGAATAATTTGCGTATTGGGAATGAAGAAGCTTCAGTGGAAGAGGTGTGGCACGTTCTTGAACGCGTAGGGTTAAAAAAATTGGTTCAACGTTTGCCAGATGGACTCCAAACGATGGTGGATGAAGCTGGTTTGCGTTTTTCTGGTGGTGAGCGGCATCGAATGGCGTTGGCGCGTATTTTGTTACAAGACACACCCATCGTTTTGCTAGATGAACCAACTGTAGGTTTAGATCCAATCACAGAACAAGCCTTAATTGATACCTTTTTTGGTGAATTAAAAGATAAGACAATCATTTGGATTACCCATCATTTACAAGGAATTAATCAAATGGAACGCGTGCTGTTTATTGAGAATGGTCAAATTGAGCTTGCAGGAAGCCCAGCTGAATTGGCGGCTACAAGTCCTCGTTATCGATTGTTAAAAGCAGTGGATGAAGGTCGATAAAAAAGCAAGGACAATTGTCCTTGCTTTTTTATCGGGTGAATGAATAGTCAATCAGTAGTTGCGTGCCAACAATTGTCGTGTTAGTCGTTCGAGTTGATCACGGGCATGTCCTGCTGGCAAGCGTCGAATATCGGCCAATGCTTTTTCAGTATAGGTTCGTGCAAACTCTTTTGCTTGCTCTACCCCTTGATACGCTACGACGAGGGAGGCAACTTTTTTGGCTTCTTCTTCTGTTAGGTTCCCCTTTTTTCGTAAAAATGGTTCAAATGCTGCAGAATTTTGGGCTTTGGCCAAGAGCAGAGGAATCGTATACACACCCTGGGTCAAGTCTTCTAGAACTGGTTTTTGCAAAGTAGACTCATCGGAGGTGTAATCTAGGATGTCATCATACGCTTGGAAGGCAATACCAATGTTACGGCCAATGTCACCAGCGAGTGCTTCAATTTCTGGTGAAGTGTGGCCAAAGTGTGCCCCTTCCAGACAAGCAAGCCAGAAAAGCTCCGCTGTTTTGCCATTGACACTTAATAAATAATCGTCGATGGTTTGGTTGCTATTATAGCGGTTATGCATTTGATCCAGTTCACCTAAAAGCAATCCTTTCATTGCCTGCGCATTCATAGCCATAAAGGGTGAGCCATTCATGACATCAATTAATACTTCAAAAAACAGGGTAAAAAGCAAATCACCTGTATAAACGGCAATATCCTTTCCATAACGGGATTGAATAGTCATCGTTCCTCGGCGCAACGGAGAATCATCAATAATATCATCATGAATAAGGGTTGCCATGTGAAGTAATTCAATGGAAGAAGCGATTTTGATCAGATCTTCTTCATTTTGTTTTTCTTGTTCTCCAATTTCAGCGAATAGAAAGAAAAAAGCTGGTCGTAGATATTTCCCTCCAGCTTGACTAAAATCAATTAATGCTTGTTGGATGTCTTTGTTTCGTACGTTCAGCTGTTTTTCCAAAAATGAGCATACGACTTGGAGTTTGTTTTGAATCGTGGGATAATCGTTCCAGTGTGAATGCATAATACAACCCTTTCGATAGTCTTAATCACATAGTCACATTTTACCCTATTTTGTATCGAATTGGCTAATTTTATGCAAATTTCTTGGAAAGGAGGATTCTATGTCACTTAAAGTTTTTCTAGAACTTGTTGAATTTAAAGCGAAGACAGCAAGTGTCTTACCATTTTTGATTGGTATTTGTTATAGTTGGTATCATTTTCAATCCATTCATTTGGGGTTTGTTATTATTTTCTTTGTTGCAATGTTTTTATTTAATATGGCAGTGGATATTCTTGACAACTATAACGATTACCATCATGCAACTGCTGTCCACGACTACAAAGAAAAAACCAATATTATTGGACGCGAGCAACTTTCTTTGAGGCTTGTTTTTTGGTTGATGGTAGGAATGATTGTGATTTCCGCGACAATGGGCATTCTGTTGTCGGCCGTTGTTGGATGGCCGCTTTTTTGGATGGGGCTTTTTTGCTATTTTGTAGGTATTTTCTATTCATCCGGTCCCAAACCACTTTCAAGCATGCCAGTGGGTGAGTTTTTTTCAGGGTTTACAATGGGCTTTATGATTACGCTGATTTGTGTGTATTTGAATGCTTACCAAGCATTTTATTGGAATTTTTCACAAATTTTGAGTATCTTTATAATTGCATTGCCTAATACATTGTGGATTGCAAATTTAATGTTAGCAAACAACACGTGTGATTTGGAAGAAGATGAAAAAAATAAACGGTATACGCTCCCGCACTATTTGGGTAAAAAACAGTCATTGGCATTGTTTGTGGGCCATAACGTTTTTGCCTTTGTGGCCATTTTGTTGGCTGTCTTGCTGGGGTTGGCGCCGTATACAGTCTTGCTTACTTTTGCAATTGTGCCTTTTGTGTGGAAGCAAACAGGTATGTATTTGCGAAAACAAGTAAAAAAAGAAACATTTGTTTGTGCTGTTCGTATTTTAGCTATGGGTTCATTTGTTCAAGTAATAACGTATGTATTAGGAATAATAATTGATATCTAGAAGAAAGAGGGAACGAATCGTGAAAGAAGTTACGATTTTAGGAGCTGGTTATGCAGGATTACGCGCATTGAGAGCATTGCAAGAAAAGGCAGGCTCATTTCATGTGACATTGGTGGATCAAAATGATTATCATTATGAATCGACTTGTTTGCATGAAGTTGCTGCAGGTACACAAACAAGAGATAAGGTAACTTTCCCAATTAAAGATGTGGTAAAGGGACCAACTACCTTCATTCAAGACTGTGTGAAAAAAATTGATACGGAAAAACAAGAAATCACATTGGTGAAAAACAAACCATTACACTATGATTATCTAGTTGTTTCTCTTGGCTTCCGTTCTGAAACATTTGGCATACCAGGAGCACAAGAAGATGCTTTGCAAATGGTAAACATTGAAACAGCCGAAAAAATTCACCAACATATTTTGGCAATGATGAACAAATACAAAGAGACTCAAGACAAGAAGTACTTAAAATTAGTCGTTTGTGGTGCCGGTTTTACCGGAATTGAATTGGTCGGTTCATTGGTGGAAGCTCGTCAACGTTTTGCAAAAATCGCTGGTGTTGAACCGGAAGCAATTGAAATTTATTGTGTGGAAGCAGCGCCAAGTATTTTACCAATGTTCAATGATGATTTGACCAATTATTGCTTAGCTTACTTAGCAAAATGGAAAGTGCAATTGATGACAGGTAAACCAATTAAAGCAATTAAGCCAGATACGGTCGTGTACCAAGATGGCAAAGAAGCTACGGATTTAGCTGAATTACATGCGGCAACAATTATTTGGACAACGGGTGTGAGCGGTAGCGAAGTCATAACAGAATCAGGTTTCGCGGAACGTCGTGGTCGGGTAATGGTAAACGAAGATTTGACCGATCCAAATCATGCGAACGTTTATCTTATTGGGGATGTTTCTGCTGTGATGGACAAATCTTCAAATCGACCTTATCCAACAACTGCGCAAATTGCTACCAAGATGGGAGCACACGCAGGAGAAAATATCTTACGCCAATTAGCTGGTCAAGCAACGCAACCATTTACATATCAATCGCAAGGTTCAGTTGCATCAATTGGGAATACTCATGCGTTTGGTGTGGTTGGAAAAAGCAGCAAACCAATGAAAGGTTACCCTGCATCAGTGGTGAAAAAGATGATTGAAAATAAATCATTGCTTGAACTAGGTGGATTTAAGGAAGTCATGGCAAAAGGACGCTTTGATTTGTATCATTAAAAAACAGTATAGATACCTTACAAGCATGGGCTCACTAGAGTTCGTGCTTGTAAGTTTTTTTTGTTATAGAAAAAGAGAAAAGAAAATATCGTTGACAAATGTAAACGCAAAGGATAAAGTGAGGATAACAAGAGCAAACGAGGGGAGTAGAAATGATGAAAGAGACATTAGTGATTGAGGGGATAACTTGTGCTTCTTGCGCACTAACTGTGGAAAAAGCAGTAAAAAAAGTGGTAGGTGTGAATGAAGCATCCGTCAATTTAGCTACGGAAAAATTACAAGTTTCTTTTGAAGAAGCGCAAACGAATGTAGCCGAGATTGAGAAAGCTATTCAACAAGCGGGATATCGTGTCCAAACGAGTCAAGAAGTAACAACCTTTGCTGTTCAGGGAATGACCTGTGCCTCGTGTGTCCAAACCGTTGAAAAAGCGGTGAGTAAACTAGCGGGTGTCCAAGCAGCAACGGTTAATTTGGCAACAGAAAAGATGACAGTGACGTTTGATCATGATCAGGTCACTCCACAAAAAATTATTGCAGCGGTGAAAGAGGCAGGCTACGATGCAGAAGTCGCAACAGACAAGAATGCGACAGCTGAGCGGGATGCCAAACAAGCACATGCACAAACGATGTGGCATCGTTTTGTTGGATCAGCGATTTTCACTGTACCATTGCTTTATTTAGCAATGGCAGAAATGATGGGTTTACCTGTGCCTACGATAGTTAGCCATACGACCCATCCGTTGGTTTTTGCAAGTCTCCAATTTTTTCTTTGTGTGCCCGTGCTGATATTGGGACGCTCCTTTTTTCTAGTGGGCTTTAAAACCTTGGTGAAAGGTCATCCCAATATGGATTCATTGGTCGCATTGGGTACAAGTGCAGCCTTTCTTTATAGTGTCTATGGGTCCATTGAAGTTCTTCTAGGAAATCATCATTTTGCGATGAATTTGTACTATGAATCAGCTGCGGTGATTTTAACATTAATTACTCTGGGTAAGTACTTTGAAGCAGTTTCAAAAGGGAAAACGTCGGCAGCCATTCAAACATTACTAAATTTGACCCCTAAAATGGCAAGAGTCATGAAAGGTGAGGACATTCTAGAGCTACCCGTCGAAGATGTGCAAAAAGATGATATCCTTGTCGTACGTCCGGGAGAAAAAATTCCAGTAGATGGCATCGTCATTGAAGGGACCTCTAGTGTGGATGAATCAATGCTGACAGGGGAAAGTTTGCCAGTCGAAAAAACTGTCGGCGATGCAGTGATTGGTGCGAGCTTGAACAAACAAGGTAGCTTTCAGTTTCGAGCAACAAAAGTTGGCAAGGAAACAGCTTTAGCGCAAATTGTCCAATTGGTTGAGGATGCACAAGGATCCAAAGCACCTATTGCCAAATTAGCGGATAAGGTATCTGGTGTTTTTGTGCCAATTGTGATTGGTTTAGCACTTTTATCTGGGCTACTATGGTTCATTTTTGGACAGGAATCTTGGGTTTTTGCGCTAACAATTACGATTTCCGTTTTAGTGATTGCTTGTCCTTGTGCGCTAGGTTTAGCGACACCCACGGCCATTATGGTGGGAACAGGTAAAGGCGCTGAGAATGGCATCCTAATCAAAAGTGGGGATGCGCTCGAAATGGCTGAAAAACTTGATACGGTGGTCTTGGACAAAACAGGGACAATTACGGAAGGAAAACCAGTTGTCACTGATATTGTCGCTTACCATGGTTGGTCGGAGTCACAGGTACTACAATACGCAGCTACCGCAGAAGTGTATTCCGAACATCCATTAGGTCAAGCAATCGTAGAGGAAGCAACGGCACGTCAATTACCTAAATTAGCTTCTGAAAATTTTGCTGCAATCCCTGGATACGGATTAACCGCCATGATTTCGAAACAATGGATTTACTTAGGAAATGAAGCCTTGATGAGACAACAATCAATTGCTTATGAACAAGCAAGTAGTGTTGCTTCGTCGTTAGCACAAGCAGGGAAAACGGCCATGTATTTAGCAATTGATCAACAGTTGGTGGGAATTATAGCCGTGGCAGATACAGTAAAGGAACACAGTAAACAAGCCATCCAACAACTGCAAAAGCGTGGTATAGAGGTGGTAATGTTGACCGGTGATAATCAACAGACGGCCTCTGCGATTGCACAGCAAGTAGGGATATCCCGAGTTCTGAGTGAAGTTTTACCAGAAGATAAAGCAAATGAAGTGAAAAAAATTCAACAAGAAAACAAACGGGTGGCAATGGTAGGTGATGGGATTAATGATGCACCTGCATTGGCACAGGCAGATATTGGCATGGCAATTGGATCTGGGACGGATGTTGCCATTGAGTCGGCCGACATTGTGTTGATGAAGAGTGAACTACTTGATGTGGAAAAAGCCATTCATTTAAGCCAAGCAACCATGAAGAATATTCGTGAAAATCTTTTTTGGGCGTTTGCCTATAATGTTTTGGGTATTCCTGTTGCGATGGGCGTGTTGCATCTTTTGGGTGGACCATTATTAAATCCGATGATTGCTGGCGCAGCGATGAGTTTTAGCTCTGTGTCAGTTGTTTTGAACGCCTTGCGTCTAAAACGATTGCGATTGCAGTAAAGGTTCATTGATAGGGAAGACTAGAAATAAATCAAAGATTAGAAGTAAAGCAAAGAATAGCTGAGTAAGATGAACGCCTTAGTGGCGAACCCCTTACTCAGCTATTTATGTGGCAATGAATCAAGAAACAAAACTTAATTTACGAAGGCTTCTGTCAATTGTAAGAAGGTTTTGATATCAGCTAAAACCATATTGATTCCCGCTTGCCAGAAATCAGGTTTCGTTAAATCAACACCTAAATGTTTTTGAGCCAGTTCTTCAGTAGACATGGAGGCAGTATCGCGTAATAAAGCGATATAGTCATCTTCAAAGTTTGTCCCCTTTTCTGAAGCATAGGCATAAATTCCCATACTGAACAGATAACCAAACGTATATGGGAAATTGTAAAATGGGACATCATCAATGAAGAAATGTAATTTTGCAGCCCAAAAATGAGGATGATAAGAACCAAGTTGATCAAGATAGCTTTCTTTTTGGGCGGCTACCATCATATCTGTTATTTGTTGTGGAGATACCAACCCTTTTTGACGGGCGGTATAAAAGCTATTTTCAAAAATGAAACGAGCATGGATATTAAGAAACATCGCTACGGCATTTTGCATTTTGGTGTCTAATAAATTAATTTTTTCCTCAACGGTTGTTGCTTCCTTCAATGTGGCATCGGCAACAATTAATTCAGCAAAGGTACTAGCTGTTTCGGCAACGTTCATAGCGTAGTCTTGATTGAGGCTAGGAAGATCCCATAGGACACTGCTATGAAAAGCATGACCTAACTCATGGGCAAGCGTAGCTACTTCATTAACAGAATTACTATACGTCATAAAAATGCGAGATTCTTTTGATTCAGGTAAGCCAGTACAATAACCACCTGGGCGTTTGCCTGGACGATCCTCTGCTTCAATCCACGCATTATCAAATGCGGATTGTGCAAAATGGGCCATTTTGGGGCTAAATGTTGCAAAGTTTTTGGTGATAAAAGCTGCAGCCTCGTCAAAAGAATAGGTCTTTTCTTTCATCTCCCCTAAAATGATTGGCGCATCTTGATCTTGCCAAGCCATTTGCTCTTTGCCAAATAACTGTGCTTTTCGTGTAAGAAAATCCATCATTGGTTGTTTATTCTTTACAATGGTGGCCCACATTGTATCGAGGGTTTCTTTTTTCAAGCGATTGTATTCCAATGGTTCTTTTAGATAATCCTCTACACCATGTAGTCGTTGGGTAGAAATTCGAAAACCATCTAAATGATTCAATGTATCAGAAAATAGTGCTGCTTGTGCTGACCATGCTTTTTCCCAAGCATCAAATAAGGATTGACGAACAGCTGCATCTGGATCACCCATCATTTTATTAAAGGCTTGTCCAGCTGATAACTGTGTTGTTTGGCCGGTCTTATCGGTAAATGGAATGGTAATGGCTGCGACAAGGGTATCATAATGTTCGCTCCATGCATTCAAACCATCCAAAGCTAGTGTATGAATAATGTTTTCTTCTGCTTCCGATAGCAATTCTTTGCCATCACGACGGATTTCACTTAACCGAAAGGCAATTGGTGCGAAGCGAGTGTCTTCCAATAAAGTGGCCCAGTCTTCATCAGAAAAGACGGTTAATTTTTTGGAAAAGACTGTCGCAGCTAATTGAAAGACCGGTCGTTTAGCAGCAAGCTCACCCATCAATAATTTTGCTTCTTGATCATTCACATCACTAGAAAGTAATGCATTAATGAAACTTCCACATTGTCCAAAACCATTGGTGCATTTTTCTGCTAACTCAATGATTTCTACTAGCGCATCAGCTTCTTGGAGTGTCGGTGTCCATTCTTCTATTTTAGTATGGTAGTGGTTGATTTCTGTCGAGAGCTCTGCTAGTCGTTTTTTTAGAGCTTCAGAATGACTACCACCAGGGAAAATACTCTCTAAATCCCAATTTATTGCATAAGTCATGTTGTTCATTCCTCCCTTACCATCCTAGTATAGCATAGGTTTTCAAGTTGATTTGAAATGAAATCAGAAAATGGTAAGATAGAAAAGGATAGGAGTGGCAGCGAATGAAACAATGGCAAAAAGATGGACGTCTGTATTTAGTGATTGCATTTGCCGTAATGGCGGTAATCTTTTATTCTTCCTCCCAGACGTATGAACAACAGTCGCAAATTGGTTTCTTGCAGAAAGTATTAAAAAATCAACCATTTTTGAACCAACTACAAACAATTTCTTTTTCATATGCGGGCAAAGAAATCAGCGTTGCAGCAAATGGCTATTTTTCATTTTTGGAATTTTTTCTACGAAAAGGCGCGCATTTTTTTCTCTATTTTGTGATAGGGGGAAGCTTCTTTTTAGGTTTGCTTCCAAGGATAAAGTCAACTTTATTGACCGGCGTGATTGCATGGTTAGCAACTGTTGGTTATGCAGGACTGGATGAATACCATCAAATGATAACGGGGGGACGCACACCCCTTTTTCAAGACGTTATATTGGATGCCGCAGGTGCAGGAACGGCAATCCTTCTTTGTATGATTTGGAAATTTATTCGAAAAAGAAACGTTTTTTAGTTTTTAGGAGGGATAAACATGTCAGGACATAGTAAATGGAACAATATTCAAGGAAGAAAAAATGCACAGGATGCGAAAAGAGGAAAAATTTTCCAAAAATTATCACGGGAAATTTATATTGCCGCTAAAGCTGGTGGTGGAGAGGTCGCGATGAATCCAGCACTACGGTTGGTCGTCGACAAAGCCAAATCAGCGAATATGCCGAATGACAATATTGAGCGTGCAATCAAAAAGGCAACGAGTGGTCTCGAAGGAGCCAATTACGAAGAGTTGACTTATGAAGGTTATGGGCCAAATGGTGTGGCTATTTTGGTAGAGGCACTGACGGATAATCGCAATCGAACCCAGACAAATGTCCGCGTGGCGTTTACACGAAATGGGGGCTCGCTTGGTGAAACGGGCTCTGTCAGTTATTTGTTCAAACGCCAAGGGTATTTGGCAATTGAGCGTCAAGGGTTATCCATTTCAGAAGATGAGATGCTTGAAAAAGTAATTGAAGCGGGAGCAGAGGATTTGCAAACTTATCCGGAAGTCTTTGAAATTTATACAGAACCAGAAGATTTTCCAGTGGTAAGAGAGGCACTTGCAGAACAATTCACACTTGCTCAGGAAGAACTGACGATGGTTCCGCAAACAACGGTATCCTTGAATGAAGAACAGAAAGAACAGTTGGCTCACTTAGTGGAAAAATTAGAAGATGATGATGATGTGTCCGAAGTGTATACCAATTTTGTAGAAGCGTAAAGGATGCAGATGACTAAAAAACCCTTCGAATGTGGTAAAAGAGTGGAGAGACTCCTAAAAAGTTCATTTTTAGGATTACTTCAAATCTTTTTCCATTCGGAGGGTTTTTTCATAACGTATTTTTTTAGTTAGACGAGCGAAACATTATTTTTTCGCAGCTTTTGCATCTTCTTCTGCTAAGGCTTTAAAAGCAGAGTCAATCACTTCTTTAAGTTGTTTTGCTGAAGCGGCCATTTTGTCTTGTTCACTATCTGAAAGAGGAATTTCAATGACTTTATGCACACCATTGGCATTGATAACAGCAGGTGTTCCGATGTAGATACCATCTAATCCATATTCTCCTTCTAAATAGACAGAAAGTGGCAAGACTGCATTTTCATTATCAAGGATGGCACGTGTAATTCTGGCCAAAGCGACCGCGATACCATAATAAGTAGCACCTTTTTTCTCGATAATCGTATAAGCAGCATCTCGGACACCAAAGAATAAATTAACCATTGCTTCTTCATCTACTTCAGGGTTATTTTTGACCCATTCATAGATTTGTAAACCGGCAACATTCGCATGAGACCAAACAGGAAATTCAGAATCACCATGTTCTCCTAAAATGTAGGCATGGACATTTCGAGCATCCACGTCAACTAATTCAGCTAGTGCTTGACGGAATCGAGCTGAATCGAGTGAAGTTCCAGATCCAATGACACGTTCTTTAGGGAAACCAGAAAATTTCCATGTAGCATAAGTTAAAATATCAACAGGGTTAGCAGCGACTAAGAAAATACCATCGAAGCCTGAAGCAATGATTTGTGTTACAACCGCCCGATTGATTTTTAAGTTCTTGCTCACTAAATCGAGACGAGTTTCACTAGGTTTTTGTGCAGCGCCAGCGGTAATAACTACTAAATCGGCATCATGTGCATCAGCATAAGTTGCGGAGTAAATTTTCTTAGGAGAAGTAAAAGCTAGTGCATGGGAAAGGTCAATTGCATCACCTTCTGTTTTTGCAGCATCAATATCAATAATACCAACTTCTTGTGCAATGTTTTGCGTGACTAGAGCAAATGCATAACTTGAACCAACTGCGCCATCTCCGACTAAAATGACCTTTTGGTAATTCTTTTCAGTAGTTGCAACCATTTGAATCCATCCTTTATTTTTATTTTTCTTACACTTGCTATGTTACCATCTTCGGCTTTCTTTGTCATGTGATTCACTAAACAATATAACAGATTTTTTTCTGTGTTTCGTTGTAAATGCTTTCCTGATTGCGTTTTATTTACTTAATATGAAACAGTTGTAAGGGTTGTCATAAAATAATAAGAAAAAAAGCAAAAAAATCTTGCAAATTCGCCAGATTCGTCCGAGATATGGTATAATTTTCAAAACCAAATAAGTTTATGACACTGGACAGCAGAGCGCTGCCCAGCCTTTTGTGTTTGGAAAAAACTAATGGAGATTGCGACAGATGAAAATGATTGTAGGATTAGGAAATCCTGGTAAAAAATATGAACAGACGAAACACAATATCGGTTTTGCAGTTGTAGATCAACTTGCAAAGAAACAGCAGGTTACGTTCAAAAAAAATCCTTTTGAAGCGGAGGTTGCCGATTTTTTTGTCAATGGTGAAAAAATTCTACTTGTGAAACCTCAAACGTTTATGAATGAATCTGGCAGAGCCGTTGGACCCTTAATGACGTATTATGGCATTTATCCAGAAGAGCTGCTAGTTGTTTATGACGATTTGGATTTACAAATTGGGAAGATTCGTTTGCGACAAAAAGGGAGTGCTGGTGGACATAACGGCATCAAAAGTATCATCGCTCATTTAAATTCACAAGTATTTAATCGAATCAAAGTCGGGATTGGCCGTCCAAAATGGAATCAAACGGTGGTGCAACACGTCTTAAATCCCTTTGATAAGGAGGATAGCAAGTTCATTCAGGAAGCTATCGATCAAGCTGTAGAAGCAACAACGGAGTGGATTCAAACGGATGAGTTTGTTTCGGCGATGAATCATTTTAATAAAAAAGGGGCATCTGAATGAATATAGTAGAACTATTGTTGCGAACAGAAGCTGTTGATACTTGGATTCGTCAATTAAGAGAAGGCATGTCACGACAATTAATTATAGGTTTGGCAGGATCAGCCAAAAATTTGGCAATTGTTGGGGCATTTCACAAATTGGATCAATCAGTAGTCGTGGTTGTGCCCAATTTGTATTATGCCAATCAATTAGCAGAAGATTTGCGTCATGTGGAGGAACGAGTCTTTGTCTTTCCAGTTGATGAAGTGCTCTCAGCGGAAATGGCGTTTGCTTCTGCAGATGCCAAAGCGGAACGTGTCGCAACATTAACAGCTATCGCCAATGAGGAAAAAGGAATTTACCTTTTACCTGTCGCGGCATTGCGAAAAAAAATTGCGACCAAAACCACTTGGCAAAACGCACAGCTGAAAATCGCTTTAGAGGATGAACTAGATTTGCAGCAATTGCCCAAAAAATTAGTCCAAATGGGTTTTTCAAGGCAGGCGATGATTGAAAAACCAGGAGATTTTAGTGTGCGAGGCAGCATTATTGACGTGTATCCACTCAATCAGCCCCATCCCGTCCGAATCGAACTCTTCGATGTAGAGGTGGATTCCATTCGTTATTTCGATGCACAAACACAACGATCACTTGAACAATTAGAAAAAATTGCCATTCACCCGACGACCGAACTTATTTTCTCAGCTGAAGATTTTGAATATGGAAAGAAGAAGCTACAGAAATTGTTGGAAAAAAGACTGGCCGTAACGCAAGACAAAACGGATCGAACGTTTCTTGCCGATTATTTTGGTCAGTTACTACAATCATGGGATGAAGGCTTAGCGGGAGAAAATCCACAGTTTTATACAGACTTACTTTACAAAGACGCTACCACCGTTATGGATTATTTTGACCAAGCCTACTATTTGATGGTAGATGACTATGCTCGGATTATGGAAACCAATCGTGAAATTGAGCGTGAAGAAGGCGAGTGGCATACCCAAAAAATTGAAGAGTTGCGGTTATTCTCTGAGCAAAAACTAGGGTATAATGTACATGATTTTTTCCAAAAAACAACGGTACCAACCACCTTTTTCGCATTGTTTCAAAAAGGAATGGGGAATTTACGTTTTCAAGCGATTCACACCATTCAATACCGACCAATGCAACAATTTTTTGGCCAAATGGGGCTGCTAAAGGCGGAAGTTGATCGTTGGGAAAAACAAGCCCAAACGGTCGTGTTCATCGTTCAATCTGAAGAACAAATGAAAAAGTTGGAGCAAGAATTTCGGGACCACGACATCTATGCAGTTCAAACGCGTTCTAATCGATTATTCTTAGGGCGTTCACAAATTATACAGGGGTCCCTACAAGCGGGTTTTGAAATGCCACATGATCAGGTAGTGGTTATAACCGAACGAGAAATTTTTCAAAAAGTCGCTAAACGGCGTGCTCGAAGACAAACTGTATCGAATGCTGAGCGACTAAAAAGCTACAATGAATTGAAAGTAGGAGACTATGTCGTTCATGAAAACCATGGTATTGGGAAATACATTGGGATGGAAACGCTCGAAGTCGATGGTATCCATCAAGACTATCTAACGATTCTTTACCAAAACGATGACAAATTATTTATTCCTGTCACGCAATTAAATATGATTCAAAAGTATGTTGCTTCCGAATCGAAGACGCCTCGCATTAATAAACTTGGTGGAAGTGAATGGACGAAAACCAAACGGAAAGTCTCTAGTAAAATTGAAGATATTGCGGATGATTTGATTCAGTTGTATGCCAAACGGGAAGCAGAAAGAGGGTATGCGTTCGGTCCTGACGACGGGTATCAAAAAGAATTTGAGGATGCCTTTCCCTATTCGGAAACCGAAGACCAATTGCGCAGCACAGCCGAAATCAAAAAAGATATGGAAAAAGAAAAACCAATGGATCGCCTACTTGTTGGTGATGTTGGTTTTGGCAAAACGGAAGTTGCATTACGTGCTGCATTCAAATCAATTAAAGAGAGCAAGCAGGTGGCAATTTTAGTACCAACCACCATTTTGGCACAACAACACTACGAGACAATGGTGGACCGATTTCAAGGATTTCCAGTGAATGTCGGTATTTTGAGCCGTTTCCGGACGAAAAGTCAGCAGCAAGAAACCATTGAACAACTGCGACATGGCCAAATAGATATTGTCGTTGGAACACATCGGTTGCTGTCGCAGGATGTTTCTTTTTCTGATTTAGGCTTATTGGTGATTGATGAAGAACAGCGGTTTGGAGTAAAACATAAAGAACGGTTGAAGCAGTTACGATCACAAGTCGATGTACTGACGCTGACCGCTACGCCAATTCCCCGTACGTTGCATATGTCAATGTTAGGGGTACGAGATTTGTCAGTTATCGAAACGCCACCTGAAAATCGCTACCCTATTCAAACCTATGTGATGGAAAGCAATCCAGGAGCAATTCGCGAAGCTATTTTAAGGGAGATGGCTCGAGGAGGCCAGGTCTTTTATCTTTACAATCGAGTGGATACAATCGAACGCAAAGTAGATGAATTGCAAGCCTTGGTACCAGATGCACGGATTGCCTATGCTCATGGCCAAATGACGGAAATTCAATTAGAAAACACCCTTTTTGACTTTATTGAGGGGGAATATGACCTATTAGTTACTACCACGATTATTGAAACGGGTGTGGATATTCCAAATGTGAACACGCTGTTTGTTGAAAATGCTGACTATATGGGGTTGTCAACTCTGTATCAATTACGTGGTCGAGTAGGGCGAAGTAACCGAGTGGCCTATGCGTATTTTATGTATGAACCGCAAAAAATATTGACGGAAGTAAGTGAAAAACGATTACAGGCAATCAAAGACTTTACCGAATTAGGTTCAGGCTTTAAAATTGCGATGCGCGATTTATCAATTCGAGGAGCAGGTAATCTACTAGGTGCGCAACAACACGGTTTCATTGACTCGGTTGGATTTGATATGTATGCTCAAATGCTGCAAGAAGCAGTTGAACGCAAACAAGGAAAGAATAGTCAATTACAGAAGACCAATGTGGAAATTGATTTGGGACTGGATGCATATTTGCCATCATTCTACATTGAAGATGAACGACAAAAAATCGAGATTTACAAACGCATTCGGGAACTAGCGAGCATGGCTGAACTCGATGAATTACAGGATGATTTGCTTGATCGCTTTGGTGAATACCCGGATGAAGTCGCACACTTACTCGTGATTGGTGAAATAAAAATGAATGCGGATCGTTCTTTAGTAGAGTCCATCCGAAAACAACAACTGACAATTACCTTCTTATTAAGTAAGGTGGGTACCAAAAACTATACCGTAGAACAGCTATTTGAAGCGTTAGCTAAAACGAAATTGAAAGCGACCCTAGGCATTGAAAAAGAAAAAATGACCATCAGATTGCAATTACCAAAAGACATGAAAGAAATGGTTTGGTTACAAGAAATTGCTGCATTTGTTCGTGCGTTACGAGATATTCGCTACCAAGAAAAGGGACAAAAAATGTCCTTGCAGTCATAGAAAGGGGCAGAAATGAATGGAAAAAAGACAGATTCATTCATTGGTCAGAGGGGCATTTGTGCTTACCTTGGCTTCTTTCTTTGCAAAATTACTTAGTGCGGTTTACCGAGTCCCGTTTCAAAATCTGGCGGGTGACCGAGGCTTTTATGTCTACCAACAAATCTATCCCATTTATGGCATTGCAATGACGATTGCCTTGACGAGTATTCCTCAGTTTCTATCTAAATTACTTGTCGGACAATCGCCATTAGAAAAACGAACCATTTTGCGGACCTACTTCTCATTTATTGCTGCTCTCTCCTTTTTAACTTGGCTTTTTTTCATGGTGACGAGTAAATGGCTGGCTTTGGGAATGGGGGATGGCCAATTAGCACCGTTAATTCGAGTGACCTCATTTACCTTTTTATTGATTCCATTTCTCGCATTTTACCGAGGAAGCTTTCAGGGAGACCTTTATATGGTACCTACTGCTGTCTCGCAAATTGTGGAACAAATCGTTCGCGTTGGGATTATTTTGCTTGCTGCTTGGGGATTTGTAGTATTTGACTATTCTGTTTACCGTGTTGGGGAATATGCGCTATCAGGCTCGTTGTTTGGTGGGCTTGTAGCATGGATGGTCTTAGCACACTATCATCGAAAAATGACCGGAAGCACCTTGCATTTTACTCGGCTTTTGGCTATAAAAAGACCAACGCGTAAGGCGCGAATACGATTTTACCGTGAAGCGGGAATGCTAACCGTTTTTAGTGCATTGCTAATCTTATTTCAGCTAATTGATTCCTTTTTTGTTGTGAATGGCTTAATCTTTTCCGGGGTTTCGAAAGAAGTCGCGCAATTATCTAAAGGGGTCTATGATCGAGGACAGCCACTTGTCCAATTAGGTTTGGTTGTAGCAGGGGCATTAGGGACTAGCTTTTTGCCTGCTCTGACCGAATATTTGCGGACGCAAAAGTTTGCAAAATTTCGATTTTCTGCAATGATGTATTTACGATTGACTGTCTCACTTTCTTTGGCGGCTTCTTTTGGGCTAGCGTTACTTATGCCGTTCATTAATTATACATTGTTTAAAGATTTTCAAGGGACATGGACATTGGTTTTATTTGTCTTTGCTATTGCGTTTATGGCGGTGATTCAAGCCTTCCAAAGCATTGAACAGAGTAGAAACAAAGTGTTAGCATCCTTTAAAGCAGCGGTTTGTGGCTGCGTCATAAAGTTTTGTACAACGGGAGTCTTAACGGCTCTATTTGGTACAATTGGTGCAAGTCTCTCGACCTTGCTTGGCTTGGCGTTCGTCTTTGGAACATTCTTACATTTTGATGAATTGCAATTACACCAATTTTGGAGCCAACGAAAATTCGGATGGCGTTTAGTTGGAGCGTTGGTCGGAATGGTAGGGGTACTGTTTCTCTATGATGGCATGTGGTTTTTGATTTTACCTGAAAAATGGCATCGCAGTACAACCTTAATGGTGAGTATTGGTGGTGTGGGAATAGGGGCTATTACATTTGTCACACTTGCATTAAAATTGAAAGTTTTCACCATTCGTGAATGGTTATTTATTCCATTTGGTGAGAAACTATTACGAATAGGAGTGAAGAAATGAGAATTGATAAGTTTTTAAAAATCTCGCGTTTGATTAAACGGCGGTCGGTTGCTAAAGAGGTGACAGACAAAGGTAGGGTTCAATTGAATGGAAAATTAGCGAAATCTAGCAGCATGGTAAAAGTTGGGGATACCATTCAAATTCAATTTGGAAATCGAATTGTGAAAGTCAAAGTGGAAAAATTACAAGAATCAACGAAAAAAGAAGATGCGAGCGCGATGTATACGCTTCTTTCAGATGAACGAATATCAAGCTAATTGCTGGTTTGATTTCATGAAAAGATGTTTGCAATATTGTTAGACAAGTGATTCTGATGTTGGTATAATGAAAAGGACAATCAAGGGACTGGGGCGAGTGGATTGAAAAAGCAAAACAAGAATAATGTAGCCTATCTGCCAACAAATTTTGCCAAAGAACAATACGCAAATTATGCGAAGCAGCAACGACAAGTTATTTTTCGTCGAAGACGTTTGGCTGTTATTTGTACAATCGGTGTGTTGGCGCTAATTAGTGTCGGTTATAGTTTAATGCGGGATTATGCACGATTAGCCACATTGAATACCTATAAACAAGAGACGCTTGTCGAGCAAAAAAAAGTAAATAAAGAAGTGAAGCAACTAAAATCAGATGTCGCATTACTAGAAGACGATGATTACGTTGCAAAGTTAGCACGTAGTCGGTACTTTTATTCGAAAGACGGCGAAATCAACTTTAAAATACCTGATTCAGATAGCCAAACACCAACCAAGTCTAGTGATAAATAAGTCATCATTGCACATATTTGTGACGATGGAATATAAAAGGGTAATAAATTAGGAGGAACACATTTTTTATGTCAATCGAAGTTGGAGCAAAAGTACCAGGAAAAGTTTCAGGAATTACCAATTTTGGTGCATTCATTGATTTAGGATCTGGCAAGACGGGTCTTGTTCATATTAGTGAAGTGTCAAATGGCTTTGTCAAAGATATCAACGAAGTGTTGAAAGTTGGCGATGAAGTGACTGTATTAGTGACGAATATTGGCGCTGATGGTAAAATCGGCTTGTCTATTCGTAAGGCCGAAGATCGCCCACAAGAAGAAAAACGCGATTTTCCCAAAAAAGATTTTCATAAAGCGGGACCTAAGAAACCGTTCAATCGCAATCAAGGAAATCAAAATGCAGCAAATAATTCGAAACAAGACTTCGACTCATTGATGTCTTCTTTTTTGAAGGATAGTGACGATCGTCTTTCTTCATTAAGAAGAAATACTGAAGGAAAACGCGGAGGTCGCGGAGGTCGTCGTAGTTAGTCAGTATCAAAGGATAATGTTAAGGTTGAGCCTTGCTTATTGACAGCAAGTGCTCAACCTTCTTTTTTGATTGGGGGTGTGTAAATGGATGCACGAGAGATGCAAAGAACATTTGGCAAACAACAAGCTTGGTTGCAAGAATACCCGGTTTTGCTAGCCGTCTCAACCGGAGTCGACTCAATGGTTTTACTCGATTTGATGCTAGCAAATTGGAATTTTTCACGACAACGACTAGCCGTTGCGCATGTGAATCACCAACTGCGTCCGGAAAGTGTCCAGGAAGCTCGGTTTTTAAGAGCATATTGCGCCCAGCGAAAAATTCCTTATTTTCAAGCGAATTGGGAGCCTACGCTGACCAATGTAGAAGGCAATGCGCGGCAATTTCGATATGCTTTTTTTCAATCAATCATGAACGAAAAGGGATACAAGGTATTGTTGACTGCTCACCATAGTGATGACCAGGTTGAAACCATGATAATGAAGGCCGTTCGAGATGGTCAAGTATCCGCTTTGAAAGGAATTGTACCTAGCCAAGCATTTGCCGATGAAGGACAGTTGGTTCGTCCGTTATTGTCTTATGAAAAAGCAACTCTTTACAACTATGCAAAAGAGCGCCAACTTATCTTTTTTGAGGATAATACCAATGAAGAACTGACGTATTTTCGCAATCGGATTCGGCATCAAGTTCTGCCAATCCTAAAAGAGGAACAACCGCAACTCGCGAAACAGTTTCAACAAATTGCTAATCAAGTCATACATAGAGAAGCGTTACTCGAAGAACTATCCTGGGAAAAAGGAAAACAACTTTTCCACCCATCCGATAATGGATGGTCGATAACGTTGTCTCAACTTAATGAACATTCAAAACTGGAGCAAATGTATTTATTTGAAAAAGCAGCACATACCTTTAGAAAAACAACGGGTTTGAATCTTTCTCAAAAGCAAATTGATCAAACCTTGCGCCTTCTATGCAATGCGCACAAACCACAATGGACAATGGACATTGGCCAGGAATGGATTATTAGGCGGGCGTATGACTATCTGTACATTGAAAGAAATTTAGAGCAAACGGAGATGGCGAAATCGTATTCTCTGATGGAAGATACTCAATTTTTTTTATCTGATCATCAATGGATTGGTCTTTTACCTACACCAATCGATGAAAAGCTCATCCCTAAAGAACTATGTGAGTGGCAAACGGTTTGTCTACCGCTTGCGTCAACGGTCACGCTTCCACTAGAAGTTCGGAAACGAAAGAATGGTGATCGATTGAAACTGACCCCCGCATTAACCAAGCGTTTGTCTCGTTGGTTGATTGATCATAAAATTCCGCAAAAACAGCGTGATGAGGGGTGGGTTGTTTTAGATTCTACTAAGAATGAATTGGCTTTTTTTCCTTTTTTTCATTCCTATTTGAGTATTGAGAGAGAAACTGATAAAATACGGTACGTACTTCTCTATAAATACCGGAAGTAACTTTGAAAGGAGAACCTTATGTTAGACAAAGATATTGAAAAAATACTCATTACAAGAGAACAAATTCAAGCACGTTGCGCAGAGCTAGGAAAACGATTATCAGAAGAATATCAGGATAAAAATCCTCTTGTGGTGGGGGTGCTAAAAGGCGCAGTTCCATTTATGGCTGATATTGTCCGTGAAATGGATTGTTATTTGGAACTCGATTTTTTAGATGTTTCTAGTTACGGAAATGCAACGGTGTCTTCCGGAGAAGTAAAAATTTTAAAAGATTTGGATACAAATGTTGAGGGACGCGATTTGTTGATTGTGGAAGATATTATTGATAGTGGTAGAACACTAGCTTATCTTGTGGATTTATTTAAATATCGCAAAGCGAAGTCCGTGCAAATCGTTACATTGCTCGACAAACCTGAAGGACGAGTTGTCCCAATTGAGGCAAATTATGTTGGATTTGATGTACCAAATGAGTTTGTAGTTGGCTATGGCCTAGACTATGCGGAACAGTATCGTAACCTTCCATATGTTGGTGTATTAAAACCATCAGTTTACCAATCATAATCAATCATAAATTCTGATCAAATGTGATACAATGGAAAGGTCAGATAAAGACAAAAAAGGCAAGGAGGGGCCGCATGAATAAAAAAGGAAATGGTACGGTCAAAACGACCTTATACTATGTACTCATTTTATTAGCCATGGTTATGGTGGTGTATTACTTTTTTGGCAACGGCAGTGATCGTTCCCCAGAAATTGAGTACTCTACTTTTACGAAGCAATTAAAAGATGGCGAAGTTGAATCATTTACTGTCCAACCATCAAATGGTGTTTATCGTATTACTGGACAGTATAAAGACGCTCAGAAAGTTGAAAGTGACAGTGGGTTAAGTGTTTTTGGCTCAACATCATCCACATCTTCTTCGTTTTCAACGATTGTTTTACCAAATGATTCTACGCTAAATGAAATTACAACATTAGCGAGTGATCAAGGAGTAAAAACAGAGATTGAGCAAGAATCAAATAGTGGTATTTGGCTATCACTCTTAGTGAGTTTCTTGCCATTAGTCATCATTATTTTCTTTTTCTATATGATGATGGGTCAACAAGGTGGCGGCGGTGGCGGCGGCCGCGGAGTCATGAATTTTGGTAAATCAAAAGCCAAAGAAGCAGATAAAAAAGCCAATCGCGTTCGATTCTCCGATGTGGCCGGAGCGGAAGAGGAAAAACAAGAATTAGTTGAAGTAGTCGAATTCTTAAAAGATCCACGTCGGTTCTCTGCCTTAGGGGCACGTATTCCAGCAGGGGTATTATTAGAAGGACCTCCAGGAACTGGGAAAACTTTGCTTGCAAAAGCAGTCGCTGGTGAAGCTGGCGTACCGTTCTATTCTATCTCCGGTTCAGACTTTGTAGAAATGTTCGTCGGGGTCGGTGCTAGTCGTGTACGTGATTTATTTGATACGGCGAAGAAAAATGCACCAGCCATCATTTTCATCGATGAAATCGATGCAGTCGGTCGTCAACGTGGCGCCGGTATGGGTGGCGGACATGATGAACGGGAACAGACCCTTAACCAATTGTTAGTAGAAATGGATGGGTTCAATGGAAACGAAGGAGTCATCGTCATTGCGGCAACTAACCGTTCAGATGTATTAGATCCAGCCTTGCTTCGTCCGGGTCGTTTTGACCGACAAATCTTGGTAGGACGTCCGGATGTAAAAGGCCGTGAAGCTATTTTGAAGGTACACGCACGCAACAAACCATTAGCAGATGATGTAGATCTGAAAGTCGTTGCTCAACAAACACCAGGTTTTGCCGGTGCAGAATTGGAAAACGTGCTGAATGAAGCTGCACTTGTTGCTGCTCGTCGAAATAAAACCAAAATTGATGCCTCTGATATTGATGAAGCGGAAGACCGGGTTATTGCGGGACCTGCGAAAAAAGATCGCGTAATCAGCAAACATGAACGTGAAATGGTTGCTTACCACGAAGCAGGTCATACAATTGTTGGTTTAGTACTTAGTCGTGCACGCATTGTCCACAAGGTAACAATTATTCCTCGGGGACGTGCAGGTGGTTATATGATTGCTTTGCCAAAAGAAGACCAAATGCTAATGACTAAAGAAGATTTGTTTGAGCAGATTGTTGGCCTATTGGGTGGACGGACAGCAGAGGAAATTATTTTCAATGTCCAATCAACTGGCGCATCCAATGACTTCGAACAAGCAACTGCTTTGGCACGGAGTATGGTAACCGAATATGGAATGAGCGACAAGTTAGGTCCGGTTCAATATGAAGGAAACCATCAAGTGTTTGTTGGTAGAGATTATGGTCAAACAAAGGCATATTCTGAACAAGTTGCATACGAAATTGATGAAGAAGTACGTCGGATTCTCGTAGAGGCACACAACAAAGCACGCGAAATTATTGAAGAGCATCGTGCGCAACACAAATTGATAGCAGAAAAACTGTTAGAATTTGAAACGCTTGATGCAAAAGCAATTAAATCTTTGTTTGAAACAGGTAAAATGCCAGAAGAAACAGGAGGCAATCCTTTCCCTAGCGAAAAAGCGGCTTCTTATGAAGAAGCAAAACGAGCATTGGAACAAAAGGATGCCGAAAAACAAGCAGAACAAGCAGAACAAGCCGAAAGTGGATCAACGGATCAATCAAAAGAAATAACACCTGATTCAAATGATGACACAACTGTATAATTACGTTGCAAGAGAGCCGTTCATGGAATGACTCTCTTGCTTTTTGATTGAATGACACCCTCAAGCGGTGAATTTGAAAAATGGATGCATTCTAGGTATGATTCAATAATGAAGAGAAAGAGGAGTTGAAACATGACAAAAGATTACTTAGTAAAAGCGTTGGCTTATGGCGGTTATGTCCGCGCCTATGCGGTTTGTGCAACGAAGACAGTTGCTGAGGCGCAACATCGTCACGATACTTGGAACACGGCGACAGCAGCCTTAGGTAGAGCAATAGTGGGTTCCCTTCTATTAGGAAGTACATTGAAAGGGGACGATAAATTAACAGTCAAAATCCAAGGAAATGGTCCTGCGGGCTTAATTATGATTGATGCGAATGGCAGTGGCGATGTGAAAGGTTACATTCAAAATCCGCAAATCAGTTTACCTTTGAATACGCAAGGGAAACTAGATGTTCGTGGGGCGGTAGGAACAGAAGGAATTTTTACAGTCATCAAAGATTTAGGGTTAAAAGAACCTTTCTCTGGTCAAACGCCAATCGTTTCAGGAGAACTAGGAGAAGACTT
Source organism: Enterococcus camelliae (assembly GCF_042685105.1). Classification (NCBI taxonomy): domain Bacteria; kingdom Bacillati; phylum Bacillota; class Bacilli; order Lactobacillales; family Enterococcaceae; genus Enterococcus; species Enterococcus camelliae. The sequence goes on from NZ_JBHUMO010000001.1 coordinate 104,209, forward strand.
TACATATTATTTGGCAGCATCTGAGCAAGTTCCCTCGGCGGTCGGTCTGAGTGTTCTTGTGGATACAGATGATTCGGTCCGTTCTGCTGGTGGTTTTATGCTACAAGTTATGCCAGGTGCATCTGAGGAAATGATTGCAAAAATAGAAACTCGTTTGCAAGAATTACCAAAAGTTTCCACATTGCTCGATGAAGGAAAAACACCGGAAGATATATTGGATGCCCTCTTTGCTGGGGAATCATTGATGATTCTGGAAGAAATGCCAGTACAATTTAAATGTGATTGTTCAAAAGAAAAATTTGCCTCAGCAATTTTGACATTGGGTTCAAAAGAAATCCAAGATATGATTGATGAAGATCATGGTGCAGAGGCAGTTTGTTCATTTTGTGGCAATAAATACTTTTTCAATGAACAAGAGCTGATGGAAATTAAGGAAGAAATTACTGGAGGGACGAAGTAAGATGCCTTCTTCTTGGAATATTGGTCAAGTAGAAATTGCGAATCGTGTGGTTGTTGCACCGATGGCTGGTATTTCAAATGCAGCTTTTCGTGTAACGGTCAAAGAAGCAGGAGCGGGTCTAGTTGTTTGCGAAATGATTAGTGACAAAGGAATTCAACTACGCAACAAAAAAACCTTAGAGATGTTGTATATTGATGAAACTGAACACCCATTAAGTTTGCAAATTTTTGGTGGGACAAAGGAAACATTGGTTGAAGCTGCAAAATTTGTGGAAACAAATACGACAGCTGATATTATTGATATCAACATGGGCTGTCCGGTAAATAAAATCATCAAAGCAGAAGCAGGAGCCAAGTGGTTGTTAGACCCGAATAAAGTGTATGAAATGGTTCAAGCAGTTGCATCTGCAGTATCTATACCTGTTACCGTTAAAATGCGAACAGGTTGGGATGAAGAGCACCTATTCGCAGTTGAAAATGCTTTGGCCGCAGAAGCAGCTGGGGCCGCAGCAATTGCGATGCATGGAAGAACACGTGTCCAAATGTATGAAGGAAAAGCCGATTGGACCGTTTTGAAAGAAGTGAAAAAAAATCTTTCTATTCCTCTTATGGGCAATGGCGATGTGCGAACCCCAGAAGATGCTCGTAGAATGTTGGATGAAGTTGGTTGCGACGCTGTTATGATCGGTAGAGCGGCACTTGGAAACCCGTGGATGATTCGTCGTACCAATCACTATTTACAGACAGGGGAATTAATAGCGGAGCCAACACCAAATGAAAAAATCACTATGGCAAAGCTTCATTTTGAGCGACTTGTTGACCTAAAGGGCGAGAAAATCGCTGCAAGAGAGTTTCGACAACACGCGGCCTATTACCTAAAAGGAGTCTCAAGAACGGCAAAATTAAAGGCAGCCATTAATAAAGCGGAAGATCGAGAAACAGTGCTTACCTTGCTAGATGCTTTTTTAGCCAGTCAAGCGACTTCCGTATCCGTTTGATAGTTGAAAGCAAGCCGGAGTTAACATTCGGCTTGCTTTTTCTTCTGAAGATTGGCATTATAATAAAGAAGCATATGTGAGAATGGAGGAAAATTCGTGACAGAGGAACGACAAACACAAGAAGAATTAAATGACCAAATGTTGGTTCGTCGCCAGAAGATGGAAAAATTGCGAGAAGAAGGGATTGACCCTTTTGGCCATCGTTTTGAACGTACTCATCAATCAGCTGAACTACATGAATTGTTTGACCCTCGTACAAAAGAGGAATTAGAGGAAATGGGCTTAACAGCTAGTGTGGCTGGAAGAATAATAACCAAACGTGGAAAAGGAAAAGTAGGATTTGCACACTTGCAAGATCGCGAAGGACGGATACAACTGTATGTGCGTAAAGATCAAGTTGGTGACGAACCCTATGATGTATTTAAGCATGCTGATTTAGGGGACTTCTTTGGTGTAACTGGCGAGATTATGAAAACTGATACTGGTGAAGTGACCATCAAGGCCAAAGAAATAACAATTTTATCAAAAGCGTTGCGACCATTGCCAGATAAATATCATGGCTTAACAAATGTCGAACAACGTTACCGTCAACGTTATCTAGATTTGATTAGCAATCAAGAAAGTTTTGATCGGTTCACAAAACGCAGCAAAATCATCAGTGAAATCCGTCGTTATCTAGATGGATTGGGCTATCTTGAAGTGGAAACACCTGTTTTACATAATCAAGCAGGTGGTGCAGCTGCACGTCCATTCATCACGCATCACAATGCATTGGATATTGATTTGTATTTGCGTATCGCTTTGGAACTGCATTTGAAACGGCTCATCGTAGGTGGAATGGAAAAGGTGTATGAAATAGGTCGAGTCTTCCGCAACGAAGGCATTGATACAACACATAATCCAGAATTTACCATGTTAGAGTGCTATACAGCTTATATTGATTTCAAAGACGTCATGGATTTAACAGAAGGAATCATCCGTACAGCAGCTGAAAAAACATTAGGTAAAACGGACATTACTTACGGCGGTATGCCAGTTGATTTGGGTGCTGAATTCCGACGCGTTCACATGGTCGATGCAATTAAAGAAAAGACAGGAGTCAATTTCTGGGAAAAAATGAGTGTGGAAGAAGCTCGTCAACTTGCGAAAGAACATAACGTTGAAATTACGGATGCTATGGCCGTTGGACATATCATTAATGAGTTTTTCGAAACATTTGTTGAAGAAACATTGCAACAACCAACATTCGTTTATGGTCATCCAGTTGAAGTATCACCGTTAGCTAAGAAAAATCCGGAAGACCCACGATTTACAGATCGTTTCGAATTATTTATTGTTGGACGTGAGTTTGCCAATGCATTCACTGAACTAAATGACCCAATTGATCAGAGAGAACGCTTTGAGGAACAAGAACGAGAAAGAGAAGCAGGCAATGATGAAGCTCATGGGGTGGATGAAGATTTCTTAGAAGCGCTAGAATATGGAATGCCACCTACTGGAGGATTAGGAATCGGAATTGATCGATTGGTTATGTTACTAACCGATGCTCAATCAATTCGCGACGTTTTACTATTCCCAACGATGAGATAAGCATCAGTTGATAGACTAAACAATAACGAATAACTATAATGTATTTCGATGAAATATCAGAAAAAAACACCAAAAAACGAATGCTTTTTGGTGTTTTTTTCTTAATGAACGTCTTTTAAAAAAATGGTAAGTTGTAAAATGAAATGCATAAAGAAATAAACAAAAAAATCATGTAGATACGTTATACTTAAAAGCGTCAAAACCATAAGTATGAAAGAGGTATCTACA
>NZ_JBHUMO010000002.1:0-41205 GCF_042685105.1 Enterococcus camelliae
AATACTTATGATGATCTCTCGCATGCGAGTTTGTGCGATTTTCTTTATAGACTCGTGCACCTGAGACGGCAATATACTGTTCGTAATAGTTGCGTTGATAGTCAGGTTGGCGCGTTTTTCCGCGTCTCAATTCGCGAGAAACAGTCGATTGACTGACTCCTAATTCGCACGCCATTTCAGCTTGTGTATAGGTGCCACATTTTGCCATTTGTTCTAATTTTCCACGTTGGATGTCAGAAAGGTGCTTAAAGTGACGCTTTTCTGTGGTATAATTGGTTTGAGTCATGTAGATACCTCTTTCATACTTATGGTTTTGACGCTTTTAAGTATAACGTATCTACATGATTTTTTTGTTTATTTCTTTATGCATTTCATTTTACAACTTACCAGAAAAAATTTTTTGTGAAAAAAACATTGACAACGTTTTCAATAAAGGTTATATTGATGTCAGCATTGATTCAAAAGAACTGAACAAAACCAAAAACAAAATAATCTGGTGTTGAAAAGAACCGTTTGTCTAGTGAGTGGGGGGACTCTATCCTCTATTCATTAGAGACGGTTCTTTTTTTATGAGAGGAGTAGAGTTCATTGGCAAAAAAAGTTTTTTTAGGACTAGATAACGGTGGGACAACAATAAAGGGTGCTCTGTATGATGCACAAGGAAACGAAATCTATTTAGCTACGCAAAAGATTGGGATGTTTTCAAATGTCCCAGGGCATACTAGTCGAGATAGTGAACAATTGTGGCAAGCGAATATTAAAGTGATACAAGATATCGTCCAAAATAGTGGCGTTCAGCCTGAGGATATTGTTGGTGTCGGTGTAACTGGACACGGGAATGGACTGTATTTAACAAAAAAGGACGGTTCTCCAGCATATAACGGAATTATCAGTACGGATAGCCGTGGAACGAGATATGCTGAAAAATGGATTGAAGATGGCACCTTCGATCGAGTATTGCCAAAAACGCATCAGCAAGTATGGCATGGTCAACCAACGGCGATTCTAAAATGGTTTTTGGAAAATAAACCAGAAGTTTTGACTGAAACAGATTATATTTTTATGTGCAAGGACTATGTAAAATATCGGTTGACTGGCAATCCTTATGGGGAATTGACTGATATGACTGCCACAGGACTAATGGATGTTGAAAATAATACGTATGATCTCAATTTATTAAAAGAATATGGACTGGAGTCTCTGATTAATAAATTACCAGAAAATAAAAAAGCAACGGATATCAGTGGATACATCACTAAGGAAGTAGCAGAACTGACAGGGTTAAAAGAAGGCACACCAGTTGCAGGAGGAATGCATGATATTCATGCAATGACCCTAGCTACGGGGGCAGTCCAAGACAAAGTCATGTCGGTTATTGCTGGAACTTGGTCCATTAATCAAATTGTGCAAAATACGCCAGTCGTATCAAAGGAAATTTTTATGTGTACGTCTTTCCCACCTAATAAATATTTAGTCACAGAAGCGAGTCCGACATCCGCAAGTAATTTAGAGTGGTTCCTACAAGAGGTTCTAAAAGATGTGCAATTACCGGATGGTCAATCGATTTATGATTACAGTAATCAATGTGTACGTGAAACGACACCGTCTGAAGAAGATGTTATTTTTCTACCGTTTCTTTATGGAAGTGAACAAAAAGCCTGCTTTTTAGGAATGAAGGCTTGGAATACACGTGCCCAATTGATTCGTTCGGTTTATGAAGGAATTGTCTTTCGTCATAAACATCACATTGATTACCTTATTCAATTCGGTGGTGTGGACATTGAGAAGATTCGCTTAGCTGGTGGTGTAGTCAATTCAAAAGAATGGTTACAAATGTTTGCTGATATTTTACAAAAACCAATTGAAGTTGTGAAAGTACAAGAATTAGGCTGTTTAGGTGCAGCGCTATGTGCAGGAGTTGCCGCGGGGGTCTATGAGGATATTGATGATGCTGTTGAACAGAGTATGCATTTAAACAAAATGGATACGTATTTACCAAATAAAGAAAATCAAGAAATTTACAACAAAAAATACCAAAATTATCGAGAATATGAAAATATTTTGCGACCAACTTGGCATCAATAAAAATTGGAGGAATGAACCATGTATGAGAATTTAAACGGAATGTTGAAGAAAGCAAGAGCAGAAAAATATGCAATTCCAGCAATTGATATTACTGAAAACCATATGATTCGGACGATTTTGGATACAGCAGAAGCAGAAGGATCTCCTATTATTTTAATGGCGTTAGAGAGTGACTTAGTCGGGAAGGGTATGGATTATATCACTTCAGTTGTAAAAGGGGTTTCCAGTCGTTATCGTGTACCAATTGCCTTGCATTTAGATCATGCGACAGATTTCGAATTAATTAAACGGGCAATCCAAAATGGGTTTAGTTCGGTTATGTATGATGGTTCAGTACTGCCATTTGAAGAAAATGTGGCCAATACAAAAAAAGTGGTTGAGTACGCACATCAATACAATGTTTCGGTAGAAGCAGAACTAGGGCACGTTGCTGGTAAAGAGCTTGGTGGGAATGAAGATGAAGCTGAAATTCAATTAACCTCGCCAGAAGAGGTGAAAAAATTTGTTGAATTGACAAATGTTGACTGTTTGGCCGTTTCGATTGGTACTGCACATGGAATATATGAGTCATTACCAGATTTGGATATTCAAAGACTGGAAGAAATTAATGCGATCTCTAAAGTACCTTTAGTGCTACACGGAGGATCAGGAACACCAGAAGATCAATTACAAGAAGCATTCAAACATGGAATTGCCAAAATTAATTTATTTGCGGACTTAAGAATTGCAAACCGTAAAGGATACGAAGAAGCCTTAAAAGAGAATGAACGAATCGATTGTCTACCAGCTGATCTGCACCGTTCAATTAGTAAAGTTTTGGGAGAAGCAGTGAAACACAAAATGCATATGACAGGTTCCAATGCGAAATATTAAACACATACAGTAGGGGGAGTAATTCATTGAGAACTGTAGCCGTGGGAGACTTATTGATTCCAGTAGATTGGATGAAGGCACCCTTTTATCAAAATAATTCTTTTGACGTCTCTGCTATGCAGTGGCCTGTGACATCTATTGAAGAGCTACAAAAAATAAACTTATTGATTGAACAGAACGGACCGAACCAACCATTTTCAGCCAATATCGATCAGCAAATTATTGCTGCGGATCCAGAATTATTACTTGTACACTTTTATCCAGTTAGTCAAGAGTTAATTAAAGCTTGTCCAAACTTAAAAGTGATTGGTGTTTGCAGAGGTGGCATAGAAAACGTTGATGAGAAAACCGCTAGACAATTCAATATTGAAATAGTGAATACTAGTGGTCGGAATGCTCGTGCAGTGGCTGAGTTCACAATAGGGATGATGTTTGCTACACTCCGCAACATTGGTCAAACGTTTGTCGATTTGCAGTCGAAAGCTCAATGGCGAAAGCACCCTGAACGGATTGATTCGTCTCGTGAATTTCCTTATTTAGCTTTTGGGATTGTTGGGTTCGGCCAAATAGGACAGCTAGTTGTTCAATTATTACGTGGAATAGGGGCGCAAACTATTTATGTGTACGAACCGTTTCCGCCAGAAAATCCACCAACGGGAATTGTATTTGTTGATTTGCAGACGCTTCTATCTAAGTCTGATGTGGTAAGCCTACACGCGCGTTTGACGGAAGAAACAAAGCATCTTATTGGTGCAAAAGAGCTGGCTCTAATGAAATCAACTAGTTATTTGATTAATACGGCACGGTCGGGATTAATTGATGAAGAGGCCTTAATCAAGAGCTTGGAGCGTTGTCAACTCGCGGGAGCAGCATTGGATACTTTTGATTTAGAACCGTTACCGAAAGGACACCCTTTCCTCGCTTTGGATAATGTTGTCTGTACACCTCACATTGCAGGTTCAACGAGAGATGCATTCCAACAAACGCCCTATAGATGGTTAGAAATTTATCAGCAATGGTTGCCATAAAGACCAATTACTGATGAGTAAAAAATAAGAGCGTTGACGAAAGACATGTTCGTCAATGTTCTTATTTTTTTGGTAGTGTTTCTTCAAAAGACAAAAGAAAGCAAAAATATGTCCACTTTTAAAAAGAGGGGGGACATTTTTGTTTTAAGTGAGAGTAAGTCACTACAAAGGGTCAAAGGTTTGCTATAATAACAGTGTCAATAAAAAAGGAATAAAGAAAAGAGGGCGAAAATGATTGTTGCATTGATAGGTGAGAGTTGTACTGGAAAGTCTACATTGGCAGATAGGTTGCAAAGGGAGAAGGGAGCAACCGTTTTTATCGGAAAAGATTACTTACGTATGGCTAAAAACGAACAGGAAGCAGCAAAATTATTTACAGAGCTTTTGGCTAAGCCAACGGATCAATTGCTTGTTTATGTGATTAGTGAGGACAGCCAATTGCACTTTTTACCGGAGCATGCGCAAAGAATTATCATTACGGCTGATTTAGCAACGAAAAAAACGCGTTTTTCCAAGCGGATGAATGGACAGTTGCCTGAACCTGTTTGTCGTATGTTGGAACGGAATCATGGGCTATTTGATAAAGAAGCAGCGCAGTTACGAATTGATACGTCCTTTCTATCAATCGAAGAGGCTGCAGAACAATTGTTACAGTTTCTTTCATAATTATTCGAAATGGAAACTCTGTCAAGTGTAGGGTTTTCTTTTTTTGAATCGGTTTCTTTTAAGAACTTGTCAAAAAAAAAGAGGGATATGATAGAATAAGGAATATTTATAACTAAAAGGAGCCAACTATGGAGAGAATATTTGTCACCAATTATTTGAATGTCGAAAATGTTGGTCGGTATCGCTTATTAATGCGTTTCCTTTATAAACGTCATCGACAAATGCAGGGGACGATTTACCGTCCTGAGTTGCTGAAGATGATGCAGCGGGAATATCCAGGAACCTACTCGGAGTTAGATTTGGATAATGATTTAGAGAATCTAGTTGCTTGGGGGAATTTGTTAAAGCAACAAGAAATGATTCGACCAAAATCAATTGAAGAGTATCGTAATAAAAATTTTCGGTATCAGATTTCTGAGGATGGGGTACTGGTGGAAGAGATGGTTTATCAAATGACACACCGGGAACACTCTGTTCGAGGCGCTTTGAATGAACAAAGTTTTCGTCGCTTATTGGATTTATTGGAAGAATTTGTGGACAAGGAGTATTCATTAATTGAAACCTGGACGTTCATCCGAGAAGAGTTCAAAAAAATAGGAGAAGATACATCAAATTATATTGGCTATATCACTAGCCCAGAAGTGGATAGTCGGATGAAAACAGAGGAATTTTTAATCTACAAGGACAAATTTGTTAACTATTTGCGAGAGTTTATCAGTAGTGTCCAGAGTTTATATTTTTCTTTTGTGAGAGTTATCAAAAAATTAGATCAAATCAATCAAGAACAATTAATTGAAGAAGCGTATCAAAAAGAACAAGAAATTCCGGCAATGCATGGGATGAGCCGTGAGGAGGTTGCTGAGCAAATTCAAGGAGAGTTGGCGGCTCTTGGTCATTGGTTTATTGACAGTTCAGATCGGCCGAGTGAATATGATAACTTGCTGAAGCAGACAGATCAGATGATTTCTAAAATTACTGGTTTGATTTACTACTTTAGTCAGGAAATTCATCAATATCAAAGTCGTAAAAAAGATTATCGACACTTAGCAACTTGGTTTGCTAAGGCGGATAATCTTGATCAAGCAAAAGAAATGTATGCTGCTATTTTTGGTATCGACCATACGCGGCACTATTTTGTTACCGAAACCAGTGAAGCGAGTAGTAAGCGAGAAAATAGTTGGGAATTGGCACCTGCAATTATCTCATTGAATAATCGGGGAAAAGGAAGCCGCAATGATCGCAAAGTTTCCAGTGTGCGACTTGATCGTACAGTTCAAATCGAACAAATGCAACAGTATCAACGAGAAGTACTGCAGCGACAACAGAAAATCAAGAATTATTTTCATGAGAATGTACTGGATTTTCATGAAGTTGTTGAATTGGATGCGACTTCAAGAAAAGTTTTTTTAAAGTGGATTAGTCAAGCGATTGCGACCAAACAAACCGTTGGTCAGTCGGGGAAAACGCATTATCAACAAGTGATTACGACAGAATTTGATTTTACAGTGGTCGTGTCCGTCTCTCAAGTGGAACGGATTACGGTCCCATGTGAGGATGGTGTCTTGGAGATGCCTGCAGTTAGGATGGTGATAAATTAATGGAGGGCGCATTAATGAGTCAGGCTTTACAGCTGTTATTTGAACATTTTTGGATTATTCGAGAAGATTCTCCAGAAGAATACCAGTTTCTTCGACGGTATCAAGCACCATTGAAAAAAGAATTGCGGCAACGGTTTGGGATGAATTTGATTATTCGTCCACATTATATTCAATTATTAAAACGGCCGCACCGTCTTGCACCATGGATGGGGGAAATTGGCTTTCAGGAAACAACAGATTATGTCTTGTTTTGTTTAGCGATGGCCTTTATTGAAGACTTGGAGGCTGAAACACCGTTTATGTTGGATGAACTGATTCGCAGTTTGGATTTGTTAACGCCAAATGAAGTGGTGTTAGATTGGACGAACTATAATCAACGGAAAGGCTTGGTACGAGTCCTAAAAAAACTTATTTCCTTACGATTAATTGAGACGATTCAAGGCGATACGAGTTATTTTGAGCAGTCGGAACAAAACCAAGAAATATTATTTACCACCACACCACAAGCCCGCTCTTTTTTAGCTAGAGCGCCGCAATCCTATTCTCAATATGCTGAGTTTACTGATTTCTGGGAGGATTTACAGGCTAATCGGGGATTGGAAGCAAATCAGCTGATTTATCAGCGGTTGATGATGGAACCTGTCATTTTAAGAAAAGAAGAAACCGAAGAAGAGTTTAGCCGCTTGAGAAACTATGCCCGCTATATGGAAGATTTTTTAGAAGAAAATACTGAATTTCATTTTGAATTGTATCGCGATTATGCCGCATTTACAACGGAGCGCCGTGATGGGGCCAAAGAAAGCTTTCCGAGTAGGCAAGTTGTTGATGATGTTTTAATTCAACTGGCAACTTGCCTGAGAAGTGCAGAGCTAGCGGCTAATTTTGAAGGATTCATCGTTCTATCAATAGAAGAGTGGAATCAATTGTTGCTTGATTTACAGGAAAAGTATCAAGCGTACTGGTCGAAAGAATTTAAAGAGATGACCCTTACACAATTGAGCCAGGCATTGTTGCGAAGAGGAGAGAGCTGGCAAGTTCTTGTGTTGGAACAACAACAGATAAACATTTATCCGACATTTGGTCGAATGATTGCAGAAATGAGGAAAGAAAATGAATAACTGGGTTCTGAATCGAGTAGGGCTACTCAATTTTTGGTATTACCAGAATCAAATTTTTGAGTTTGCTAATGGACACATGTTGCTTCGAGGAACGAATGGTTCAGGAAAATCATTGACCATGCAAAGTTTATTTCCCGTTTTATTTGATGGGGATACGAGTGCATATCGTCTGGATTCCTTTGGTTCTAGAGATCGTAAAATGGAAGATTATTTATTAGGTGAAAAGGGCGTTTCAAATCGTGATGATGGTACGGGCTATCTTTTTTTAGAGGTGAAGCGACGTAATCGTGAGGAATATCTAACAATTGGTATTGGGTTGTCAGTCTCTGATCGAGGCAATCGTCTGAATAAATGGTTTTTTGCGCTTGAAAACAATCAAAGAATAGGCATCGATATTGAGCTTTTCGAAATGATCCGTGTGGACGAGATGCAACCATTCTCTAAGAAGAAGTTAAAAAATCGCTTGGAAGGCAAGGGACGGGTATTTGAATCACAGAAAGAATACAAAGAGTATGTGAATGCAACGATTTTTGGTTTTGAAACAATGGAACAATTTGATGAGTTGATTGCCTTATTGATTAACCTTCGTTCACCCAAATTGTCAAAAGAATATCGTCCATCTGTTATTTATGGTATTTTAAGAGATTCACTTCCTAAACTAAAAGAAGATGAGTTGCTCTCTCTTTCTCGAACCATTGAGCAGCTAGATGGGCATCGAGAACGTTTGGAAGACTTACAAAATGAAACACGCGAGTTGGCTAAATTTTCTCGGGTTTATCAAGAATTGCAACAAGAGCTTACGGGACAAGTCGCCAGCCATTGGTACGAACTATATAGAAAAAAAGAATCCTTATTTACGACGCAAACAGAATTACGGCGCATGATTGCTGAGGTACAACAATCATTAGTGGAAACGCAAAAAAAGATGGCTGACAATGATTTACGCCTACAAGTGCTTGAAAAAAGTATTTCTGAATTGAGTCAGCATGAAGGCTTTCATTTGGTTGCACGTGGGCAAGAATTAAAGGAACAAGGCATTCAGCTGGCAAGACTTGTCAAAGAAAAACAAAAGCAACTTCAGCAAAAGCAACAAGCTGTTTTGCGTGAAAAGCAGCAATTGGAAACGTATTTATTAGCCGATGAGCAGTTAATTAAAGAATTGGATGAAGTACTGGCGGATAATGAACAATATCTTGATGTGTTGAGCGTACATTCCTTGAATCAACAATACAGTCAAAAATTAAAGGAACAACCGCAAGAAGAGGATTATCGTTACTGGCGTTCTGAAATACTCAAGAAACAAACACATTATGGCAATGTGATTCAAGAATTAAAAGAGATGGCCCATTTGACAGAAAAAAATAGAACCTTGAGTAGGACGATTGGTGAAAAACAACAAATCATTGATGAGCTGCTGAGGGATATTCGCCAATGGGAACAACTTCGTATTTCTGAGATTGAAAAATGGAAAAGTGCAGTGGATCAATGGCGTGATAAGTTGCCTTTTGTCATTGATGACGAGGGCTATCAACAATTTTTGTATCAAGTTGATCAATTAGCAGAAGAAGAACTGCCAGAGCATGTCATTATGGAGCCGATTCAAAAAAGTTATCAACATGCAATTTTCGAAAAACGTGGGCAAAGGATTCCTTTAGAAAATCGTCAAACGGAACTTGCTGCTTTGGACCATCAGATTAGAGAAGAGATGGAACAATGGAAGCACACAAAGATACCTGAGCCTAAGCGAAGCGCAGAGCGTAGTGCTAATCGTCAAACACTAGCGCAACCTTATATTTGCTTTTACCAAGCGGTTGATTTCCAAAAGAATATTGATACACAGGTATGCAATTCAATTGAAGGTGCGTTATTGGCTTCTGGTATTTTGGACAGTTTAATTAGCAAAGAAGGATTACAGGTAGATGATGATGTACAAATTTTACCTGCTCCTCAATTTTTTACGAGCACACTTGCGGATATTTTGACGATTACACCAGATACGCCTCCAGAGTTGCAGGCCATTGTTGCAGATGTGCTGCAAAGCATTGTACTTGATGAAGTGCAAGATGGCGTACCCATGATTACGAAAGATGGAACCTATCAGCTAGCTAATTTACGAGGAGCAGCAGCCAAGGACTATCAAGCAAGTTATATTGGGGCTACCAATCAAGAACGATATCGCCAACACCAGCTTGCCTTGCTAGAAAAACAGCTGCAGGAGATAGAAGAAGAACAGCAACAACTAGAGCAGCAGCTGGTTAAGTTGCAAGCGGAAGAACAGCATATGATGGTCGCCTTTGAACAACACCCGACAGGCTCAGAGGTTTATCAAGCAATTGCCTACCTTCAAAAGAAAACCTTTGAAAAAATAGAAGAAACAGCCAGCTTAGAAAAATTAAAGCAACAAGCGGAGGCACTTCGAGCGGAGATAACGGATCTTCAGGTGCAAATACATGCGCATACACAACAGGATCAAATTCAATTGAATTTGACAAGCTATGAGGAAGCCGTTAGATATAGTCAGAATTATGCAGCCAATGTTCAGGATATTTATCATTATGCGAAAGACAGTCAAAATAAAAAAGCATTAATACAAAAAACACAAGAATATATTGATCAACAAGAAGAAGACACACTTGATTTGACGCAAGAATTGATGGAATTTACGCAGGATCAAGCCAAAAATACGAGCCTATTACAAGAAAATCTTGCCCAGCAGCAGCTTGTTAATGTTGAAGAATTGCAGCAACGGCTGTCTCAAAGTAAAGATGAACAACACCAACGCAGACAGGCTCAAGATCAACTTGGCCAGACGCAATTGCGCTTAACTGGAGAAGAAAGTAGTTACACCACTAAACTTGCAGCACTTGAAGCCCAGCAAGCAACTTTAGAGAATCAAGAATCACACTGGCAACAACTCCTTCACATAAGAACAGGTCTACCGTTAGAGGAGCTAGCAGCTTTTGCCAAAGTCGAAAAGCGCGAGCCGAATAGCAAACGAGCGAAAGAGTTAGAGAGCAAAGTCATTAGTCAATTTAATTATTTGGCAGATCAGCTACAAAGTTATCAACCACAGCTCCTGAATCAAACTGGTATCGAAATCAATAATCAAGATGAGCAAGCAATTAGTGAATTTGGAGCATTTAATCACTATAAAGAAGCTAGTTTTCAATTTGAAGGGCAAAAGCTACATGTTATGGATTTATTGACACAACTCAATGAGCAGCAACTAACATTGAAGGAATTGTTGAAAAAAGATGATGAACAACTCTTCAAACGAGTGATACTCGAATCAGTGGGAACCATTTTACGCAAAAAAATTGAAATGGCAATGACTTGGGTTCAACAAATGAACCAACTTTTATTAGACCAAGAAAATTCTTCAGGATTAACGCTCTCGATTAAATGGAAGCCCCTTACGAGTATGTCGGAACAAGATTTGGGCACAGTGCGCTTGGTTGCGCTACTACAAAAACAAACGGAATTGTTGACAGAAGCAGATCGAGAAGCAATCGCTCGTCATTTCCAAGAAAAAGTCCACTACGCACAGGAACAAGTGCAAAAAAATCCAGATGAACGGAACACGCTATTCCAAGCGATTGCTCAAGTGTTAGATTATCGAGACTGGTTTGCCTTTGAATTACGCTACAAACGGGCGAATGAAGGGTATCAAACACAAGTTCTGACTGATCGCAAATTCAACCAATTTAGTGGTGGAGAAAAAGCCGTTGCGATGTATTTGCCACTGTTCACGGCTGTAGCATCGCGTTATCGAGATGCTCGTAAGGAAGACTGTCCTAAGGTGATCACGTTAGATGAAGCCTTTGCGGGTATTGATGATAAAAATATTGGGGAACTATTCAAGGCCTGCGAACAGCTTGACTTTAATTATGTAATGAACTCGCAAGCTTTGTTTGGTGATTATCCAACGGTTTCTTCGTTGATGGTTTATGAACTATTACGGCCACAAAATATGAATCTTGTGACAGCTATTTGCTATTATTGGAATGGTCATCGAAAAGAAATGCGAGTAGGTGAATTGAGTCATGCAAGCAAATGATTTTTTTAATCAACCAGTGTTTAGGCGAATTGCGACAATTCTTTGGCAAAGGTATTATGTAAATGAACGATTCGGTCAAACACTTGGGAAAAAGCAATTAGAACAGGTCGATCAAGAACCTCTCTATCGCATGCTTGGTCTCACACTAATTGAATGGCAGACGAAAAAATCACTGAATATTCATGCGTTTGCCAATGCGTTAGAAGCCAGTTCGTTTCAAATGGATTTGACTGAATTTGTTGAACTAATGGCGGAACCTTTAGTAACTCGAACCACAGTAGTTGCTCAGGAACAAGAAGCATACACACATTTTTTAAACGAACTTGATCAAGTTAACCCCCAATTTGTAAAGCTACTTAGTGAAAAACAACTTAAAGAATGGTTTAAACAAAAGGACTTAACCGTATTTCAAATAGTTCAAGCAGGTTTAGAGCAGTTACCCAAAACGTATACCCGTATGCCTGTTTACGCGTACGATGTTACGAAAAATCCACACGCCTTTGATGAGGGACAACCAGCAGGAAGGCTTTTATTACAGATGTTAGCAGGAATTAGTGGCTTACAGTTTTCAGAACTTACTACCATCGAGGAAAAAAACCAACTCCTCAATCATTTTTATCTTTTAAAAGATGATAGTAAGAATGCGGTGGCCATTCGAGGGTTGCAAGCAACGGTTGGAGGGCGACCGCATCGACTTTGGCAAGCGGCATGTGATGAGCATTGTTCATGGAATGTCCCCTTAAAAGAAATCTTGAGAGTAGATACTATCAAACCAGCAAAAGGAAGACACGTACTAGTTGTTGAAAATTCGGGCGTGTATTCAATTCTATTAGAACAACTGCCTGACCTTGCCATTGTTTGTTCAAGTGGTCAATTTACGTATGCTGTCATTGTACTATTACGTAAACTAGTTGAGAGTCAGACAACCTTGCTGTATGTCGGTGATATGGATCCTGAGGGGTTAGTGATGGCGCAGAAATTGCTGAATTTGTCTCCTCAATATGGTCGTATTGTTGGAATGAATGAGAAAAATTATCATCAATTTAAAACGGAGACGGATGCAGATTTATCCATCCGTTTGAAACAATTAAGACAAATCAAAGATGGAAATTTAAAGCGTATTGCTCAAGAGATTATCGATACTAGAAAAATTGCCTCGCAAGAAGGATTTATTCCAGAATTGATTGAAGAAGTTCAACTTTTATTAGAGGCAACCAAGTAAAGTAGCAAGATGCTTTGTTTCATTAGCGCATCTGTCAAGCTGAAAGTTTGTAAAAACGACGCATCACAACAAGGGAATAAGATTCTCTGTTGCGATGCGTCGTTAATGTTCACTATCCAATAAATTAAATTTGGCCAAATAGTTTCCCTAAAGCGAAAATAACAAAGCAAATAATTAAGGTATAAATGGCACAGAATTTCATGGCTTGTTTTAAAATCGTTCCTTCTTCGCCGACGAGTCCTGTCGCGCCGGTTGCAACGGCGATGCTTTGAGGAGAAATCATTTTTCCTGCGGTGGCTCCAGCCATGTTGGCGCCGGCTAACCAATAGGGACTGACATCTAAGCTGTGGGCGGCTTTTACTTGTAGTTCACCAAAAAGGACATTTGCAGAGGTGTCGCTACCGGTAATAAACGTACCCAACGCTCCGATAATTGGCGAAATGAAGGGATAAAAACTTCCAGTGACAAGCACGAGGCTCAAGGCTCAAGGCGATGGTGTTGACCATCCCGCTATAACCCATAATTTTTGATAAGGCAACGATGGAAGCAACGGTGACCATAGTCTTGGTCATTTGTTTGGTTGTATGCCATAAAATTTGAACGCTCTTTGTTAAGGGGATGCCTTGGAACAGGCCACCCAAAATAGTGGCCAAAATAATTAATGTACCAGGGGAAGTAACCCAGCTGATAACATAAGGTTTGGCGTGTGCTCCTTGAAAAATTGTAAAGGAGCTTTGGATGCTACCTAGACGGTTATGAATTGCCGGTACCAATGAGGAAGTCAGCATAATAAAGGCAAAGACGAGAATGAATGGTAACCAAGCAATTAGTCCTTCCTTTGCAGTAACTTTGGGACGGTTGGTTGGTTGTTCTTCTTTTGGATCAATCCATTTGACAAGGACGATAATGGTTACGATGCAAATCAAAGAACCTGCGATGGAAGGTAACTCTGCACCTAAATACTTTGAAACGAAAATTTCAGGAACAGAAAATGCTAGCCCTGAAGCAAGGGTAATCCAGAAAACCTCTTTTATCGAGCGAAAACTTCCACCTTTAAAAAAATAATGGCTGCTTTCACTGGCGACATGCCAAGTACGGCTAAAATACTGGCTGGAATCGCGACGGCGGTTCCAAAACCGGCAATGGCTTCTAAAAAATCACCGAAGCCCAAAGCAAGTAAGAGCACAAGAATTCGCATGTCACTAGTAATGGAGATTAGCATTCCTTTGATGGTATTCATACCGCCTGATTCTGAACTGACATTATACGTGAAGACAGCTGCAATAATTAATAATTACATAAATAATAGGCTACAATGCCATCACAATGCCTTCTAAAGCGGCGGATAAGCTTTCGGTTGCACTGAAATGAAACCCAATCATACTCAAGATAATCGTGATGATCAAAGCAATGAAGCAAGTGAGGTCCCCACACATTTAAAAAGCACCTAGTGAGAGAACCAACCAAATAATGGGGATGATAGCAAGTAATGTGAGTAAACCTTGTGACATAGCTTCCATCCTTTCTAATGTAGCGTTTCTTTTTTCTTAGTGCGCAATGGCAAATGATGATTTTTTTACAAAAAAATCCCTCCTCGTGAAATGACTGAGCAGGCTTGGTTACGTTATCCGGGTTATTGATCGTCGAAATCAAAAAATAGCACCATGGTTTTGACAAGGAATAAGAAGAGAACGGATACAAAGTTGCTCAGGAATCATCTATGCTAGTTTAGAAATAGTCTAGTAAAGTTTGGATGTGAAAAAAAAGCCTGGAATTTGTTCATTTTTATTGGAAGATATTACCAAATGGGTTTGGATAGATCTTGACTGTGAACAAACTTTTTTGTTGGCCAGACTGAGATGTTCAGCTGAGAGGGCAATTTGGGAAGTATGGTATACTTAAAGAAAGCAGAATCACTTATGAAGAAAAGAAAGTAGGGGATGAAATGAGCTGTCTTGGCAATGTAATCTGGTTCATTTTTGGCGGCTTATATGGATGGTTGGCCTGGATGCTTGCAGGCATTCTCTGGAGTATTACGATTATTGGCATTCCGATTGGCCTACAATGTTTCAAAATCGCTTCAATGAGCTTGGCCCCCTTTGGTAAAGAGGTCGTTTATGAACACACAAACACGAGCTTTCTATTGAATGTGTTGTGGATTTTTTTATCTGGTTTTTGGCTAGCAGTGGGCCACCTTGTCAGTGCCGTTTTATTGTGTCTTACGATTGTAGGCATTCCTTTTGCGGGGCAATCACTGAAATTGGCGCAATTGTCGTTCATGCCATTTGGCGCCAAAATCGTACGTTCCTGATGAAGCAAATGAATCGAATATCAGTAGAAACTCTTCCTCCGTTGAAAGGAGCAAGGGTTTTTTCTTTTTTTTGACGGTTCCTTAGAGTTTCCTTAGAAAGTTCTCGTATAGTGAAAAATGAGAGGAGCGAGAATGGAATGATAAAAGAAAAAAAGGTTTGTTTGACAACTCAAAAATTGACCAAAAAATATGGTGAGAACACAGTGGTACAGGATATTCATTTAACAATCCCCGAAAACAAGGTATATGGGTTA
Source organism: Enterococcus camelliae (assembly GCF_042685105.1). NCBI lineage: Bacteria > Bacillati > Bacillota > Bacilli > Lactobacillales > Enterococcaceae > Enterococcus > Enterococcus camelliae. The sequence goes on from NZ_JBHUMO010000002.1 coordinate 15,213, forward strand.
TTAGGACCAAATGGGGCAGGGAAATCGACGACGCTTAAAATGATGACCGGCATTGCGAAGCCAACTGCTGGAGAAATTTATTTTCAGGGTCATCGTTGGCAGCGATCCGATTTGAATGAGATTGGTGCATTGATTGAAAGTCCACCCTTATATGGGAATTTAACTGCCTATGAAAATTTATTGGTTCGAACGACTGCACTGGGTTTGCCAACGGAGCGAATTGCTGAAGTGTTGGTCATCGTTGACTTGAATCAGACTGGTAAGAAAAAGGCTCGTCATTTTTCGATGGGGATGAAGCAACGCTTAGGCATTGCATTGGCGTTGTTGAATCGACCGAAGTTACTCATCCTAGATGAACCGACCAATGGATTGGATCCTTTAGGCATTCAGTCACTCAGAAAGCTTATTCGGTCATTGCCTGCTCAAGGAATAACGGTTGTTTTTTCAAGTCATATTTTGTCAGAGGTGGAACAGACAGTAGATGAGATTGGTATACTGGTGAATGGACATTTGGGATATGAAGGTGCCTTGCCTGCTAGCACAGAATCCCTAGAAAAATTATTTTTGAAGATTGTCAAAGAATATGCGAAGGAGGAGGAAGCGTAAATGATGCGAAACTTGGTCAAAGCGGAATGGGTGAAGGGGCGAAGAAGGGGTGTGCGAACGTTCATCTGGTTATTTCCAATCGTGTGTACCTTGCTGGCAGTGGTATTGCTGGGCGGGGTCAATGCGCAGATGGGCGTATTCAATTGGTGGTATATGCTGGTCTTACCGGCATGCGTTGCGTTAATAGCTATCGATGTGGTGGTCATTGACAAGCAAGTGCAATTTTTACCAATTTTATTGTTGCCATTTGAACCTAGAAAAGCAATGATGGCGAAAGTGATTTTGGGGTGTAGCTATCTCTTTGTCGCCAATTTGATTATTGGAGGGTTGGCGATGATGGTAGGTTTTGGTTTTGAACAACAGTATTCCATTGAGACCATCCTATTGGCAACATTGGTTATGACGCTTACGATGTGTTGGCAAATTCCATTAGGGATTTACCTAACTGTCCGTTTTCAAGCAATTGCATCCTTTCTGCTTCTTTTTGGCTTGAACGTCTTTTTTAGCTCGCAGTCTTTCTCGGGCACCAAACTTTGGTGTTGGCCATTTTCGATTACGGCTCGGTTAATGGCTCCAATTCTGGGGTTGAATCCAAATGGTCTTCCTTTAGATGTGACAAGTTCTTTGAATAATAAAACTGTTCTTCTTCCAGGGTTGTTGATTACAGGGTGTTTATTTGTGGGCGAAGTAGTTGTTTTTCAAAAACGCCTTTTTCGTAAGGAGCAGATGGTATGATCAACCAAATCAAAGCAGAGCGAATAAAGCTACAAACGACTCGGTTCTTCTGGCTTCATCTCTTAGTACCACTTGCAGGAATTCTTTGTTTTAGTGCATATTTTAAGGTGACGCATTACGCTCTTCTCGCATTTAGTTGCACTTTTTTTTCGGGCATGGCACTTTGTTACCCGATGGTGATTGCGGTGGTGTGTGATGTGGTTTTTTCCCAGGAAATGGCAGCAAGTAATGGGTACTGGTTCCTTTCTGCACCCTCTCGTTCGAAAGCTTTGACGGCAAAATTGGTCTATCTGCTGGGGTTCAGTCTCCTCGCTTGTCTGTTAACGACAGTTGGTTTAGGGGGCGTGCTCTCTTTGCTAGCGAATAGTTCGGTACTTTCACTTGCTTATTTAGTGACGATTGCCATCCTGCTTTGGCTATGTGCGGTGTTTTCATATTTTCTGCATACTTGGTTAATGTTAAATATTGGTCGTAATGTCAATTTAGGAGTAGCGACTTTTGAATTACTGGTATCGGCCTTGTTGATGACGGGCTTGGGCGATGGTATCTGGCCGTTTTTTCCAAATGCTTGGGGAGCACGGCTAGTGATACTATGGACCCATGCTTTTTATCCTATCTCGAGTACCGACTCTTTTCCTGGGTATGGACTATTCGGTATAATGTTTGTGATGACGATGGCAATGATTTGTTTTGTCTATAAGTGGTTTCAACATTGGGAAGGAAGAAAAACGCTTGATTAGTTTCTTCGTCCAGATAGAAAAAGATGGGAGAAAAAGATGGTTCGAATTTTAGTTATTGATGATGATGCAGATATGCTGCAATTAATCAAATCCGCATTGGAGCGAGAGGGCTATGCCGTTGATACTGAACAATATGCATCAGCAATAACCATCGAGAGGTGTCGAATGTATCAATTGCTCTTGGTTGATGTGATGATGTCAAGTGAGGATGGCTTTTCATTTGTAAAAAGGGTGCGTCATTTTTATGATGGACCGATTTTATTTTTAACAGCGAAAACGGAAATGGCTGCATTAACTAGAGGCTTTGAACTAGGAGCAGATGACTACATCAAGAAACCGTTTGAATTATCTGAGCTACGAGCAAGAGTTGCGGCTCACTTGCGCAGAGAAAATCGCCAAGTGACACACGCGTATCTGAGGGACTCGATTCGCTTTGATTTACTTGAGTTGGTGGCGTTTAAAAAGGATGAGCGCATTCCGTTTACGAAAAGTGAGTTTGCTATTGCTGAACACCTTTCGGCACATCCGGGGCAAGTTTATACCAAAGAACAACTCTATGAAGCGGTCTTTGGGTTGGATGCGTCAGGCGATGCAACGGCGATTACCGAACATGTCAAAAATATTCGCGCAAAGTTAAAGCTATTTCATTTAAAGCCGATTGAGACGGTTTGGGGGGTGGGATACAAGTGGAAACGCACCGACGTAAGGTAAGTTTGTCCTATTTATTGATTCGTTTCGGCATCATGAATCTTATGACTGCAGGGTTGGTTCTTTTCTGTTGGTTTGCGAGTATGACGATTCTCCAAAGTAGAGGGGTGATTCATTATGCAAATTATTCGGAACAAGCCGTTAATCAATTTATTGAGCAACAAAAAATGAAAGACGCATTCAGTAACAAAGGGCTTCCTCAAACAATTACGTATGCACTATTTAATCGCGATGGCATGATCAAACAAACCAATGCGGATAAAAAACAACGAGAACGTTTGATTGAAAGCTATCGGCAGTTGGATACAACGACAACAGGGACTGCGAGTTATACCTATCCGAACCAAACAACGGTCATTTTTCAATATGATTATCGTATTCAATATGTCAATCAGACAATGCAACAGTATTTTCCTCGCTATGAATACCTCTCAATCGGACTGTGTTTGCTTATTTTAGTTAGCACTTTGTTTTTCAGCATGCGGAACTTAAGAAAAAAAATTGTGCAAAATTTAGCGCATTTTGCACAATTTAGTGAGAACATTGCTCGACAAACACTCGATTTTGAACCCATTCATAGTGAAATAAATGAATTTGATGATGCCTTACAAACGATGGACACGATGAGAAAGACCTTGGCAGCATCCTTGCGTTCTCAATGGTTAGCAGAGCAACGTAGACAACTGGAGATGGTTGCCTTGGCGCATGATTTAAAAACACCATTGACTTTAATTAAAGGGTATACGGCCTTGTTACTAGAAGATTCATTGTCCGTTGAGCAGCAAAACTGTGTGCAAATCATTGAAAAGAATAGCAATCATGCCAAAGATTATGTGGATTTAATGTTAACGGCTTCTGTTGGTGTAGATGAACGGTCTGAAAGGGTACCAGTCAGTGCTTTGACCAATAAATTCGCAACCAAGGCCAAAGAAATGAGTACTTTGATTACGACGAACCAAACCATTAACGAGAGTCAAGGATTGGTTTGCGTGGTCAAGTACGATCGTTTATTGCGCATGTTTACGAATATTGTTCGTAATGCCATTGAGCATACGCCAAATGAAGGAAAAATTTTCGTCTCTTTTGCCATCAAAGACCAAACTACCTTCCAGATAGAGGTTGTTGATGGGGGTGATGGTTTTTCTGCTGCGGCGCTTCAACATGCTTGCGAACGCTTTTGGCGGGAAGATTGTGCGCGCAAAAGCGATGGCCATACGGGCATTGGGTTATGGTTTGCCAATGAAGTGGTCACAGAACATCAAGGAAAATTGATGGTCACCAATAGTGCGGTTGGTGGGAAGGTTTGTATCGAACTACCATGTGTAAAGACACCCATGAATGGGCAGCTCACTTGACATAAGTTGTCAAATGACGCTGCCTTTCATGGGTGAGGAGTAGAAGAATCGTTGCTGATGACAGATGAAATGAATCCAGATCCGTCTATTCAGCAAAAGTGATGAGTATTTTGATAAGCTTAGCGCATTTGTGACCAATTCATAACTTTTTCTTCCCAGACATAGCTGGAATCTTGGATGATATCTTTGGCTATTTGGCTTTGTACATTAAAATAAATTATACAACGGATTCAAACTGTGAACACATAAGGGAAGCGTAAAATGAATAAAGAAGAAATCATGATTAGAGAAGCGCAGATTGAAGATGCAGCAGCGGTGGTAGATTTTCTCAAAATAGTAACCAAAGAAACTGGCAATCTATTAATGACGTCGAAGGATGCTTTGGCCTTACGTATCGAAAACGAGGAAACGATACTAAAAAGGATGTTAGAAAGTCCAAATAGTATATTTCTAGTCGCGGTAAAAAAGAATGAAATTATAGGAACTGCTAATTTAAGAGCGTTAAATAGAGAGAAAATCCAACATAGAGCCTCGTTTGGTCTATCTATTATAAAAAACTATTGGGGGAAAGGAATTGGCTCTCGATTATTAAACGAGTTGATTTTATATGCTAAATCAACTGACTTGGAAATTTTGGAGTTAGAAGTTCGTTCAGATAATCTCAGAGCCATCCATTTATATCAAAAACTAGGATTCAAAGAATATGGATTATATAAGAATTTTATGCTTGAAGATGGTAAGTATTATGATGGTTTACTTATGAATTTAAACCTAAAATCATAACCAATGCTTGCTTTACTTTATGACGAATCTGTTGATGACAGATGGGCAGCAGCGCGTATCTTTTTTTGTAACAATCAGCCACCAGACAAACGCTATTAACTTCAATTATTTTACTCAAAAAGAGAGCTACATGAGAGAGCTTGTACGTTCATTTTCATTGCAGGATAGCATAGTTCAAAAACTTGTTAATCAACTGACAGAAGAGCCTAAATCAGCGACACAAGAGCGTTTATTTGAATTAGACACCGGCTAATAATAAAAGACGCCAATTGCCATTTACATTATATCTTTGATACGTTTTTTGGTTTTCTTGTAGTTTTGTATTTCTAGAGAGTTTGGTAGTAATTTGTAGTCTTATTCTAAAAGTTTGAAGAAATTTAGTAGACAATTTATTATAAGCAGATACTCATAAAAAGACAGTCCTAGAGAGCGGGTAACCTCTATCATGATTCTTTAAAAATTAACCTCAAATACAACTATGTTACATGGAATTCACGACACGTTACTGGCGGCGTGATTCAGTATTTAATGGCTATGTATGATATGACGAAAGAACAGGCTAGAATCAAGGTATCACAAGATTTAAAAGGCGGGAAAATTGAATCAGTACAGAAAGAACAAGAGTATTTAGAATCTTTTTCGTATACTGAAGAGGAACAACCGACAACTTTTCAGGCACATCGTTATTTAGTGAAAGAGCGGAAGTTACCAAATAGAATTGTAAAGAAATTTATTGAAAATGGCTTGATCAGAGAATCTGTTTATCAAGAAGTCATTTTCAAGTGGAAAAAAAATCAGTGTGTTGTAGGTTATTCCAAACAAGGTACAGTTAAATTGACTAAGGAACAACAGAAGCGTTATCGGACAGAAAGAACGTATTTTAAATATATAGCACCTACCACAGAAGAAGATACTTATGGGGGATTCAATTACCTAGTGGGACAACCCAAAAATATTTACTTTTTTGAATCTGCCATAGACTTGTTGAGCTATTACACGTTGTATGAGTCTGAGTTACATTCAATCGGCGATTTTTGGTTAGTCAGCTATGAGGGATTAGGCGCAGGCAAAAAAAACTGCTAACTTTTTACGAGCAGCTATTCAAATTTTAAAAGCAAATGGGGCAGATTTAGAAAGCTTGCATTGTTGTTTTGATAACGACATGGCGGGACGAGAATTTTATGATTATCTTTCATCGTACCATTATCAATCAGAAAATGGCATCATTGAATTTACGAATGATTTACCACCAAAGCGAAATGAAAAAAATGATTGGAATGAAGAAATGCGATTCCAATTTCAACAAAAAAATAAAATGAAATAAAACGGAAATGCGACCAAAAAAATAAAGTCGTTTTTCCGTTTTTATTAAGGATATACATGTATACACTTTGCGAAAAATATGATATAATAAAGGAAAGAGCCAAAGGAGGAATCGTGATGAAAGTTGCAATCAAAGAGATTAAGAAATGGGGAAACTCAGCAGGTATCCGCCTTTCTAAATCAGATTTAGAACAATTAGGTGCAGATACTACTAACAGACTGCAAATGACTATTAGTAAAGGAAAAATGACACTCGTTCCAATTAACGAAAAGCCAAAAACATTGGATGATTTGTTTATCGGGTACGACGGTGAACCTTTAGGAGAGAGCGACCGTTACGAATGGAGCGAAAATGTTGGGAGAGAAATCATCTAATGAAAAAAGATTATCGAGACTTGCGCCAAGGAGATATTTTTTATTTAGACTTTGACCCGACTAAAGGGCATGAGCAACGTGGAAAACGCCCATGTATCATGTTAACTGACACGAATAAATATATGGCGTATATGATTGGTGTTGCACCAATTACGTCAAAAACAAAATCGTTTCCTTTGCATGTACCTTTACCAAAAAGTACAAAAATTCAAGGGGAAATACTTTTAGAACATCATCGAATGGTAGACGTTCAAACAAGAGGGTTTTACTTTGTGGAAACAGCGCCTAAAAAAGTTGTGATAGAATGTTTGGAAAAAATAAAACTATTGTATAGTGAACAACCAGATAAATAAAGGTTCTTTGCCGATTGGCTTGCAATGTTTTAAAATCGCGACGATGAGTTTAGCACCATTTGGCAAAGAAGTGATCTATGAGCATACGAATACGAGTTTTTTATTGAATATTTTATGGATCATTCTTTCTGGCTTCTGGTTAGCGGTCGGACATCTGATTAGTGCAGTGATCCTATGCATTACGATTATCGGGATTCCTTTTGCTGGTCAATCATTGAAGCTGGCGCAAGTATCATTTATGCCATTTGGCGCGCGGATCGAGCGAGTAAGATGATTTTACTTGCGTAATAGCGCAAAAGTCGCTATGCTACTACCGGTATATGAATCATAAGGAGGGGATCAGGATGGCAAACGCATCTTGTATCGTACGATCAAAGAACACTAGCACAAAATGACGTTCTTTGAAGGAAAGAGTTTCCTCAAAGGACTAGAAATGAGGAAAACAAATGAAAGAACAACTACAACCCTATGAATATTGGTATAGTAAGCAACAATTATCTGAATTGGTCAATGCCTATCATTCAGTCAATGATAAGCAAGTGATTCAGTCACTACAAGCATTAATGAAAGAGCGGACAGGTGAGCTCTTTCAGCGGCATCCTGACTTAGCAGCTTATTGGCCAGTCTTGATGGATACCAATTTGACGCGCAAGCAATTTGAAGCGGTATTTGATGAACTACAAGCATTTGTGGTGCCGATGAAGCAGCCATCTGCTAAGCAAATCGATAAAATATTTCGCAAGGTGAAGAAGATGTATTACCCACCGGTGGATAGCCTAGACTTTCGCACGATGACTTTTTTAGGATGGAATGATCCGGGAACGAATCGCAAGTACTTGCTATGCGAAAAAGAGGGCCGCTTGCAAGGTGTATACGGCAGCTTCCGCTCAGATGTACAAAAAGGACACTGTGCCATCTGCAATCAAATCAGTACGGTCGGCTTGTTTTTAGCGACGACGAAAGCCTCGGCAGACGGTACCTATACAAAAAAAGGCAATTACATTTGTAGTAACAGCGAGCAATGCAATCAACAAGTGACACAACTAGAAACGCTAGAGCGCTTTTGGGAGACGGTCACATACGAGAAGTAAACGGACAGGAGGTAGTGCAATGAGTGAAGAAACTAGTCCCGTCGTCGGCTCGCTCGCCTATCTCCAGTGGTACCGCACCTGTGGCCTGAGCGAAAAGGAAAAGCTTGCACGAATGATGGAGCAACTAGGCGCTTGGATTGATGACGATGGCATGTTACAGCTGACTGGTACAGGAAAGCTAGCAGAGCTGCCGCCACATAGTGAATGGTATGCGTGTTTACGAAAGAGTGTCCAACGCGCCTACAAAGGGGATCTAGGCTTAAACCAAGATGAGCTAGGGCATAAGCTGCATCTCTTTCGAAGCTATCTCGATCGGCAAAATATCCAGTACATTCGTCGCCACTATTCAGGCGCAAGTGACTTCGATAAGCTTGTCGCCTATGCCGCTCACACCAAGGTGGGTATTGATTTCTCGGTAGGGGCCAATTATCATAATCGTACAATGGGGCCGTTTGATTATCCGCGGAATATGAAAGTCTTGGTGCCCAAAAGAAACACAGGTGGCTGGCGGTACAATACTGCGCGCATGAGTGAATTCATTTTGGATAGTCAAACAGGGCGCTTTGTCAGTCAATGGAATGATCTGAAGCTTAAAGAAGATGGCTACGATGCGAATCCTAAAGTATATCAAGTAACTGAATGTGGCGATGTGGCGAATACGGAGTCGTTTAATTATGGTGTGCCGCACGGGCATCATCTCGATCGCGCGACATTTAGCAAAGCCCATCGCTATTTGGATGTCGATCATCCACCTGATCTGCGTTTGCGGCGTATCGTTTGTCGAAAATGGAAGAGTGAGCCTGATTTCGACAAAGGTGGGCGCTATGCAGATATTGTCAAAAAAGGTCAAGTGGATCTTATTGCTTGGCGCCAAATCCCACTAGAAGAGAAGCCGACAGTCTATGAGGCATTTGTTAGCGACTGCCAGCGCCGCAGACGAAACGCCGGCTTTGGCAAGTATTGGCGCAGACAAATGCGACCGCGATGGCTACGATTTTGGGGAAAATAAACTATCTGAATCAGCAGAAGCAGACACGTATGTGAAGCTCTTGCATTTGGGTAGTTTTTTGTTGTCGACAAATTATTTTTTTGGATAGTTACACAGTTGAAAATAATTAATGAACTGTCATAAATTAAGGTCATAAGTGAGTACGACAAAAGTCCAACATTTGTACAAGGATGTCCAAAATGCGTGCCAAAAGTTGATTGAATAAAAGGAAACGATTTCTTAAAATGATAGTGAAAGGAGGAAAGCGATGATGAAATTGCAGTCAGTCGATGAATCGTTAATCCAAATAGATGTGGAAGCAGAAAATTTTGAGGATGCGATTCGAAAATCAATGGAACCTCTAGTGACACAAGAATATGTTAAACCAAGTTATGTAGAAAAAATTCTTTCAATTTACCGTGAAACGGGACCGTATATCGTGATTACCACCCATATTGCCTTACCTCATGCAGATAGTGAAGCAGGGGCTTTAAAAATGGGGTTAGGCTTTACGAAATTAAAACAGCCTGTTGTCTCTGGTAACGTGGCGAATGATCCTGTGAAATATCTCTTTCCATTAAGTGCAACCGATAGTACCAAACATATCCAAATGTTATCAAAATTGGCTGAATTACTGGGCAATCCTTTATTTGTCGAAGGGTTAGATACGGTGACATCCAAAGAAGAATTTATTGCATTATTGACTAAATATGAAGGGAATGAGCAACATGATGCATAAAGCATTGGTCGCATGTCGTGCTGGAGTTGGTTCTAGCTTGATGTTAAAAATTAAAGTAAACGAAGTAGTCAAAGAAAACAATCTGCAGTTAATTGTAGAACATTCCTCCCTAGATGGCCTAAATGGGTTTGATGGCGATATGGTCATTACACTAATTGACGTGGCACAAGAACTAGAAGAAAAGAAGGTTCCGTATAAAGTTGTGGGAATTCGTAACATTGTTGACAAAGAAGAAATTAAGACGAAGTTGTTAGAAGCATTAGCAGAGTAGGTGGAATTCTGGTGTTACTGAAAAAAAACTCGTTTGCAGTTGATTGCAAACGAGACAAAAGAAACACTGGACCCTGCCAAACAACGCTCCTATTTTAATCACCGCAATCATTAAAATCATTCGTTTTGAACTATACGTTTGTTAGGCAATAAGTGAATGGTCGTTCACTCTTCATCGTTCCTGTCATTCTTTCTCTTTCTTTGCTATTCTCAGGTGGCACGGAAGAGAAAGAATATTCAACTGGTGGTTGGCCTAGTGCTAGCGCAACATCACGAAAAGGCTGTCAGCATTATCCAGTGCACAATTTCCTAAAAATAGGAAATTTAAGTAAAGGAAACCCTTACCTTTTTTGATTATACCATACTTCTGAGCCACCACAATTGGATTTTTGTTGGTTTCTCAGGACAAAAAAATACGAAAAATGACAGTAACGGAGAAGAGTCACCTTTCCTTTTCCCGATAGAAACCAAACGGTATTTCAAACGTTTGATTCAATCAAAAAGGAGGTTCTTTCTCATGAATGAACAAGCATTACAAATTTATACAAAACATGTTGAAACGGAATTGACACAATTCTTAAAAAGTATTGATGAAGAACAATTAAATCGTGCCCGCCAATTGATTGGTGCTGCCAGAGAACAACACGGTCGTCTCCATATCACTGGTATAGGAAAACCAAGTCATGTCGCAGAATATATGTGTGCTTTGTTTTCTTCCACTGGAACGCCGTGTTACTTTTTAGATGGAACCGAAGCAGTTCATGGATCAGCTGGGCAAGTAGTATCAGAAGACATTGTGATTGCTATCTCGAATAGTGGCAATACGATTGAATTACGTAATACGGTCGAAGCCTTGCAACGGATGGGCGTTCAAATAATCGCAGTAACGGGCAATCCTTCCTCTTGGCTAGCAACAAATGCAGATGCGTTTTTATTTGCAGGTGTTCAAAACGAGGGTGATGACACAAACAAACCACCGCGGCTTTCAATTGTTGCAGAAATCATTGTTTTACAATGTCTGTCCATTCTTTTGCAAGAAGACACCGCGTTTACCATGGAAAAATATGCGATGTGGCATCCAGGTGGTGCGTTAGGTGCACAAGCGCGTGAAGAAATTGGACATGCCTAAGGAGGAAAATGACATGAAATTAAAAGGAATTATTACCGCAATGGCTACACCTCTCGATGAAAAAGGAGCAATTTCTGAAGTAGGTGTGGCAGCCTTAGCGGAGCATTTGATTACCAATGGTGTGGCAGGCCTTTTCGTTTTGGGAACGAACGGGGAATTTTATAGCCTAACCAAAGAGCAAAAATTAAACTTAGCCGAGTATGCGGTCAAAGCTGCGGCTGGTCGGGTACCGGTATATGCGGGTGTTGGTGGTATCAGTACGAATGAAGTTGTAGAATTGGCCAAAGAAATGGCAACAAGAGGTGTGGATGCATTATCTGTTATTACTCCTTACTTGATCCATATAACACAAGAAGAGTTGATTCAGCACTATGAAACAATTGCCGATGCGAGTCCATTACCAATTATTTTGTACAATATTCCAGCTAATACGCAATTAAATATCGAACCAACAACCGTTGCGCGGCTAGCAAAACATCCTAATATCATAGGAATGAAAGACAGCAGTGGTCATTTAGATCAAATGGAAACGTATCTTGAATTAGTCAAAGAAGAAGCGTTTGACGTCTTAGTCGGATCGGATTCTCGTATTTTGAAAGCCTTACAATTAGGTGCAACCGGCGCAGTAGCTGCAACTTCTAATGTATTGACGAAAACCGATGTGGGTATTTATGAAGCTTTTTTAGCAGATGATATTGAAAAAGCAGAACTGTTACAAGAAAGTATCAATGCATTCCGCAGTGTATTGAAACTTGGCAGTGTGCCTGCTGTTTTGAAGGAAGCATTAAACATGATTCAACTACCTGTGGGTAAACCCTGTCTACCTGTTCAATCGGTAATCAACACTGAGGACCGTGCTAAAATCAGAGAAGTTTTGGTTTCTTATCAAGAAGTCGAAGAATTTGAGGTGAAAGAAACATGGAAAAATTAACAACATTAAACCGTATTCATGCAGAAAAAATTATGGCCGTTGTGCGCGTGGAAACCTTTGAACGCGGATCAGAAATTGTGGAAGGGTGTCTAGCAGGCGGAGTTAGTATTTTAGAAATTAGTTATACCAATGCCAATGCAGGTGAAATCATTCAACAATTAAGCCAAGCTTATGGAGATAAGGTATTATTAGGAGCAGGAACAGTACTGGATGCACCAACGGCACGCGATGCTATTTTACGAGGTGCGAAATTTGTGATTGCCCCAACCTTTAGTGCAGAAGTCGCTCGCCTTTGCAATCGTTATCAAATTCCTTATATGCCAGGATGTACGACCATGACAGAATTGATTGAAGCATTAGAAGCTGGTGCGGATATGGTTAAAGCCTTCCCAATCTCAAACTATTATGGACCATCGTTAGTAAAAACCATTAAAACGCCACTGCCTTATGTCTCAATTCTCTCATCAGGAGGCGTAACCTTGGAAAATGTTGACGAATGGGTTGAAAATGGAGTAGATTGCATGGGTGTTGGTAGTCTTTTGACAAAAGGGTCAAAAGAGACAATTGCAGCGAATGCAAAAGCTCTGCGCACGGCTGTTGAGAAAGCGAAGTAACAAATAACGAAAGGAAGTGGGAACGATGCTTGATCGAAAATCGGTCTACATCATGAAAAAATGTGTTGAGGAAAAAGAGGTATCCCTTAATCAACTCATCCAAATGATGGACTTGTCAAAGCGACAAGTATTGTATGCCATAGAAAAAGCCAATGAATTTTTAATCGATGCGTCGATTCCCCCTCTTCAATTAGAAGGACGGTTTCTTTCATTATCAAATGAGACCAAGGATTATATTGTCCAATGCTTCTTGAATCACACCATCTACCATTCTTATTTGCTAGATGGTCCTGAAAGAGAAACATATATTTTCTTAATGCTGTTGTATCGGTATGAATCCTATGTATCTGTTCCACATTTTTTGGACACTCTTGAAGTTGGAAAAACGACATTTCTTCAAGATATGAAGCATTTGGAAGAAACGCTAGCGAATGAGAACATCGCCGTATTGAATAATCGAACCATCGGCTATTATTTGGCCGGTGACGAATGGCAAATTCGGGCGTTACTGATGCGCAACATTCTGATTGATTTTAACCAACCAACGGGCAGCTTTTTGTATGACTACTTCTTGTTTCATGAAAACATTGCCGACTTTGATGGGCTGCAAAAAAATGTAGCTGATTTGTTAAAAAAATACCAAATTCAACTGGTAGAAAATCGCCTACGTGAATTTTGCTATACCTTTCAACTATTGCTTCCACGTTTAGGAATTGCCAATCAAATCTCAAATAAAACGTACCATCTTGAATTTTTTCATCAAATGAAAGAATATGATTTGGCAACCGAATTATTAGCCACGTATCAAATTGAAAATGAAGAGGCCAAAAAATACATTTGTTCATGGATTTTGAGTTTATCTGTAGGGAATGTTCATGAACAAACCTTTGATCGTTCAATTATTTTGGAAATTGTCACAAGGATGACCAATCGTTTCGAGTTATTGTCAGGTATTCGTTTTACGGATGAGGAAAAAGTGATTGAGAAATTATATGGGCATTTTCGTTCCGTGTACTATCGCTTGTTTTTCCGTATTCCGATTATCAATTATTTTACAGAACGTATTCAAGCAACCTACCCTGATATGATAAAAATTGTCGAAGAAGTGTTGAAACCAATCTCGGCACTTTTCGAAGATCCGATACCGGAAGAAGAAATTGCCTTTTTGACCATGCACTTTGTTGCAGCCATTCATCAGTTTGAGGAAAAGAAGGCGGCCAGCAAAAATGTAGGAATCGTTGTCTGTCCGAGTGGCATTGGAAGCTCAGCAATTGTTTTAAATGAATTGAAATCGCTTTTTCCGGAATTCGTGTTCTTAGGTCCTTTTGATACGGATATTTTAGAAACAATTCACGAAGAGTACGACTACATTTTTTCAACAGAGCCCAATGTCCGTTTGTATACGGCAAACAAACCAGTCTTTATTGTCAATCCAATTCTGACGCCAGCTGAGCGTTACCACCTGTTGCGAAGCGTCTATGCAACCACTCAAACAGCCATGCTTAATTTTCCGAAAATCTCGGATTTGATGTCAGTGATTGAAAAATATGCAACAATCAAAAATCGCAATCATCTTGAAAAAGAATTATCGGAACTGCTGATTAATGAACCTGTGCAAAAAGATGTTGTCTACGAAAAAGGCGAGTTGAATCTTTCAGATGTTTTAAAGAAAGCATTCATTCAATTTCATTTACCAGCAACGACCTATGCACAAGCAGTTCAACAAAGTGCTGCCCCGTTACTGACTGAAGGGATTGTTACAGAAAATTATTTGGCTGAAATTATTCATTCAGCAGCAGAGCGGAAAAGTTGGATGATGATTACCGATGGAGTAGCTTTGCCTCATACCAAACCAATGTATGGAGCCAATGAAATTGGGCTAAGCCTGGGAATTCTTGAAACACCCATTCTATTAGAAAATGGGCGTGAAATGCGCTATATGATGGTGCTATCTGCCGTGGACAACCAGCAGCATTTAAAAGCCATTGCGCAATTGGTCCATTTTTTAGAAGACGGTGCATTCTTTGAATTATTACAAACAACAGATAATCCTGAAACTGTGTTTGCCTATATTGTAGAGCATGAAAAAGGAGTTGGTGAAGAAGCGTGATTCAATTGGTCATATTTGATATGGATGGCGTGTTAGTTGATTCGGAACGTGTCCATTATGAACGGCGTAAACGGTTTTTCCAACGGCATCAGTTTCAACTAACAGATCAACAACTAGATAAAATGGTTGGTTCAAATGCCAATGATATTTGGCAAGCCTTGATTCCAACAGACACCGAAAAACGAGAACGGTGGTTAACCATCTATCGCGAAGATGTGCGAGCCCATTTGATGGACTATCAGGCAATCTGTGATGCACAAATGATTCAATTTGTTCAGTGGCTGCATCCAAAAGCGATTGCCTGTGCTTTAGCATCTTCTGCTCCCCGTTTGTTGATTGAAAAATGTTTGGCGGATATTGGGTTAACGAAAACATTCGATGCAATCTTGTCTGGTGAGGAAGTGGCCTATAATAAGCCAAATCCAGATATTTATTTAAAGACTATTGAAAAATTTCCGCTGATTCAAAAAAAGGACATGCTGGTGATCGAAGACTCAGCCATTGGCATTGAGGCTGCCAAAGAGGCTGGGTTAACCGTAGCAGCCAAAGAAACAGCATTTACTAGAAAAGTCAACATGGACCAAACGCAGGCAGACAGTCGCTTTCATAAACCGGAAGAACTAATACACCAATATTTCTAAAGCAAAGCAGTTTTTGAACCGTGAAAAAAATACCAGCAAAAGATCGTGGAAACATGGTCTTTTTTTGTTGCACGAAACACACAGGTGAAGGCCTTCTTTTTATTTACAGAAACAACAAATAGAATTTACATAAAATTTATTGGAAATTAATAGTAGTTTTCTACACTTCAATTGAAAGGGAGGCATAAGAAATCAATGACAATGATTACTGCACATTCTGGGAGTGACGGAACGCCAGAAAATAGTCTAGAATTTGTCCGTTTTTTTTCGAATAAACCGATTGAGGCCATTGAAGTCGATGTTCGTTATGATAGCGAGACAAGGCAACTCATTTTACGGCACGATGAGATTCGCGGGCAAGCAGACACCTTACTAAGCGATGTCTTTGTGTTCATGCAAGGGACGGATTTGTTGCTTAATTGTGATTTAAAAGAGCCCGGGCTCGAAATGCGAATCAAGAAACTGGCAGAAGAATATCACCTTTGGGCACAAATTCTTTTGAGTGGAACTGTTGATGTCTATTACCTAAGTAAATGGCCAGATCACATTTTGATGAATATTGAGAATGGACTTGAACAGGTGCTTTCCTGGAACCAATGGACCGAACAAACGGTTTTGGATGCAGCCAATTATCTAGTTGCTCGAGGAGCGACTAGATTAAATCTTCCGTATCAATGTTACACGGAACCGTTAATTGCTTTTGCACAAAAGCACCATATTGGTCTTTCTTTGTGGACAGTAAACGAATTACAAGCTCTTTCTTATTTGGAAGAGCAAAATGTTTACAATGTTACTACACGGAATGCTTGGAAATATTTCCAAGTGAGGCAGGAGGTTGTCCAATGAAATACCTCCATCCCAAGCGACTCTATTATCTACTAGGGAAGCAACGGTTTTTTGAGTTTTTGGTTTTTGTGGGATTTTTGTTTTTCTTTTATGGGCCACTGCTCAACACGTTCATGCTTGCCTTTGCAAATACGTATCAAGCACCTCACGTTTTGCCAACGAAATTTGGCTTTCAATGGTGGCGGTTTGTTTTGACCCAACCTGATTTGATTCAATCCATTTTGAATTCCTTTCTGATTGCTGTTTTAGCGACGCTTCTATCGATGCTTATCTGTATCCCAGCTGCCTATGCGCTGGCTCGGTTTGAATTTAGGGGAAAACGTCTGATTTTGTTTTCCTTTTTATTATCAAATGCTTTCCCCAAGATAGGACTGTACACGGCACTAGGAATTCTTTTTTATAAATTTCAACTGATGGGAACGTTGGCGGGAGTCATGATTGTTCATATTTTAAATACGATGATTTTTATGATTTGGATTCCTTCGAGTGCGTTTCAAAACGTTCATCGTCAGCAAGAAGAAGCTGCGCGAGATATTGGAGCCGGTCCCATTCGCACATTCTTGAAAATTACCTTGCCAACCGCTATGCCAGGAATTGCTGTAGCAGGAATGTATACCTTTCTTGGTTCGCTTGAAGAAGCTCAGGGAACTTTATTGGTCGGCTTCCCCCAAATTAAAACAATGGCTACATCGATGTACGGCGTTATCTTAGATTATCCACCCATGGCTGGAGCTGTTTTTTCTTTACTATTGATTATTCCAACCATTGCCATTCTTTGGCTTTGCCGAAAATTATTTGGGAAAGATTTGTTCTCCGGTGGCATCCAAATGTAATGAAGACAAGGAGGCTCAGTGAAGTGAGTGAAACAAAAGTAGAAATTAAACAAATGTCCAAAGTTTATGCCAATGGCGATGGTGTCTCCGAAATTGATTTAGCTATTCGTTCGGGTGAAATTCTTACGTTACTGGGACCATCTGGTTGTGGGAAAAGCACGATATTGCGTTGCCTAGGTGGCTTTCAGTCAATCGATTCGGGGAAGATTTTGATTGATGGGAGAGATGTGACGCATTTGTCCGCTGATAAACGACCAACAAGCATGGTCTTTCAAGGCTATAACCTTTGGGATCATATGACCGTTTACGAAAATTTTTCCTTTGGCCTCAAATTACGGAAACTAAAAAAAGCAGAGATTCGGCAACGAATCGAAGAGATGTTGGACTTGCTTAAGTTACCCGGCGTTGAAAAAAAATACCCGAGTCAATTGTCTGGTGGGCAACAACAACGAATTGCAATCGGACGCTCCTTATTGCTGGAACCAGCAGTGCTGTTGTTAGATGAGCCATTTTCGGCACTAGATGCAAAAATTC
This sequence comes from Enterococcus camelliae, assembly GCF_042685105.1. Classification (NCBI taxonomy): domain Bacteria; kingdom Bacillati; phylum Bacillota; class Bacilli; order Lactobacillales; family Enterococcaceae; genus Enterococcus; species Enterococcus camelliae. The sequence continues at coordinate 32,917 of NZ_JBHUMO010000002.1, forward strand.
GTCAACAAATGCGAGAAGAACTGAAGCGTATCCAAGATCAAACAAAGGTAACGGTTGTCTTTGTCACCCACGATCAGGAAGAAGCAATGTCCTTGTCTGATCGCATTGTAGTGATGGAAAAGGGCAAAATTGCCCAAATCGGAACACCTTCAGAAATTTATGAAACGCCAATGAATCGCTATACAGCCTCGTTTATCGGGGAAATGAACTTTTTGCCTGCCGCTTCAGGGAAGGTTACAGCCTTTCGTCCAGAAGATAGTTTTTTATCGGTAGACAGAGGGGACCATGAGGCCAAAGTAGCCCATATTATGAATGCGGGCCATTATTCAATCATTTATGCGACCTATCAAAATCAAGAACTCAAATTCTTTTCAAATAAAGAACAAGCCAGACAGTTTCAAAAGGATCAACCACTCTTTTTCACCATTACAAATTATCATGTCTACTAGGAGGACACTATGAAAAATTGGAAAAAAATGTTGGTTTTGGGTACGACACTTGCAGTCACAACAGGGATTTTTGCCGCATGTGGGGAAAGTTCAGCTAGCGAAGCAACTAGCAGTGAACCAACGAAAGTGACACTTTGGGCTGGAGGATCAGATAATGTGAAATTAGGGATGCAAAAAATCGTGGAAGCTTTTAATAAGAGTTCTGATGGAAAAGAATACAAATTAAATTTGCAGTTTATCACTTCGGGAACAGGCACGCAAAGCTTAAGTGATCGGATTGTTGCCGCCAAAAAAGCGAATCAAAAGAAAACCGATTATGATTTGATTTTGGTTTCTGATGCGGAATACAGCGCCTATGTGCAAGAAGGCGGGGCAGATATTTTTGAAAAGTATGACCAAGATAAGATTCCCAATTTAAAAAATGTCCAAACAAAAATTTCAGCAGGTGAAGGGGTTTTGGTACCGTATCGTGGCACAACGGTCGTCTTGGCGTATGATTCAGCAAAAGTGAAAACACCTCCAACCACGGCTGAAGCATTGTACCAATGGATCAAAGACCATCCAGGAAAATTTGCTTATAATACCCCAGGATCTGGTGGGGCTGGTGGATCTTTTGTGCAAACAGCTATCTACAATTTCTTGCCAGAAGAAGCGATGAATTCCTCTGATGAAAAATGGAAAAGCCAGTGGGAAAAAGGCTTTGATTTGTTAGCAGATCTGAATGATTCCATGTATCAATCAGGCGGAAAAGTCGTCTATCCAAACAAAAATCAAGGGACACTTGATTTGCTAGTCAATGGTGAAGTCGACATGATTCCAGCTTGGGCGGATATGTTGATTACGAATCTTGCCAATGGAACGTTACCAGATACAGTGAAAATGACTCAACTTAACCCAGGATTTACTGGCAATGTGGATACGTTGGCAATTCCAAGTATTGGCTCGAATAAAAAAGGGGCTGAAGCAGTGATGAACTTCATGCTAACAAAAGAAGCCCAACAAATTCTGCTAGATAGCATGGCAGCTATTCCCGTGATCGATAGTTCCAATCTATCTTCTGATAATAGCAAATATTTAAAAGACTTAAAAATAGATTCTTTCCGGACAGCTAGTATTGGCAATTTAGGAACGGAATTAAATGAAGAATGGGATCAAAAGATTGGAACGTTGACCAAATGATTAGTAAGGAAGCCATGATAGAGATGTCGCCAGCAAAGACAACCAGCAAAAAACGTGTGAAGTGGACCCAAAGGCTAGTCCCCTACCTATTGATTCTACCCGCTTTTAGCGTTGTCGTGCTCTTTATCGTCTACCCGATTGTGACGACAGTTATCCGAAGTTTTCAGACCAACCAAACGAAGGACTTTACATTGGCAAATTATCACTATTTTTTGACAGATAAAACCCAATTGGCAAATCTTGCCTTTACTTTGAAAATTGTGGTGATTACCGTTGTGTTGGCGCTAGTTTTTGGTTATCTACTCGCTCTTTATATTCGTTTTAGTCAATCGAGATTCGCAAAAATTGTGGCAACCTTGAATATTATTCCGCGATTTATTCCAGGACTGGTTGCAGTGTATTCGGTCATCATGATGATTCGCGATGCGGGGGTGCTCAATCGCATCAGTCGTTTGTTCGGCTACGATTACAAGCCTGGATTGATGTACCATGCATCTGGGATTATCTTGATGAATCTGTGGTTTAATATTCCGTTTGTTGCTTTATTAATCTTAGCTAGTTTAGCTACAGTCAAACCAGCGGCGATTGAAGCGGCCAAAGATATTGGAGCCAATTCTTGGCAAATTTTAAGAAAAATTATTCTTCCCCAGACTGCCAAAGAAGTGATTGTGGCAATGACATTTGTCTTTATGGGCAATGTTGGCTCATTTACAACGCCATTTTTGATGGGGGGCAACTATCCAAAAATGTTAGGAATTGCCTTGTACGATCAATTTAACAGCTATATGGACTATGAGAAAACAGCGGCACTCTCCGTCATCATGTTTTTACTCTGTTCCCTGTCTGCTGCCGTTTATATTCGCACAAATATGAAAAAAGCAAAATAAGAAGGAGGGAGTGGATCGGGGTAGCGAGTCACTCCTTTTCTGATAGGAGCAATAGGAATGGAAGAAATTTTACGACAAACCTTAAAGTTGAGCGAGAAAAATCATCAAACACATATTAAAGTTCCCTTTCTAGTAACCAAAACCTACACCCAGCTTCAGATTCAATTTGACTATGAACCACAAGTTGTTGCGGAAAATCTGGCAAGTCAAGCTATTTTGGCTGCTCTAGCTATTTATTTTCCGGTCGGAGAGCAACCTCCAGTACGGACTTTTTTGCCACTGTTCAATCTACTAACACTATCGTTAAGTTATCAAAATATGTATTTAGGGTGTTATCATCATAAACAAGCGCATCAATTAATCACAATCAGCCATGAAGTGAGTTCATTTGGCTTTTTAGCACAACCAGTTCTTCCAGGTGAATGGGAAATTCAATTGAATGCGCATTGTATTCAATCTGATAATGTTTGTGCAGAAATCGTTATAAGTGGGGTGAAGTAAGTGGAGTATGTTTTGACAGAATTTCATGCCCATACCAAACACAGCGATGGGGATTTTTCGACTAGCGAGCTAGTAAAAGAAGCAAGCGCATTTGGTTATGAGGTCTTAGCAATCACCGACCATAATACCATGGCGCCAGTTATTGAAGCCGATAAAATTCACCAAACGCAACTGACCATTCTACCGGGAATGGAGTGGACCACCTTTTTTGGTCATTTATTAACAATGGGGCTTAGTGAGATGGTTGATTGGCGTGAGGCACAGATTGAAACGATTGATGCGTCTTTAAAAAAAATCAAACAGGCGAATGGTATCGCGGGAATTGCGCATCCTTTTTCGATAGGAAACCCAATCTGAACAGGCTGTCATTGGGATTTTGTTATCGAAGATTACACCTTGATTGACTTTATTGAAGTGTGGAATCGTGTCGCACCCGATGAAAGCTTTCGCAGTGAACAAGCCTATAATTGGTGGATTGAGTTGTTGCAACAAGGCTACCAGCTCGCTGCAAGCGCGGGTAGGGATTGGCATCGTCCTGAAAAAATAGATGAAAATACAGCAATTACGTACTTAGGCATCGAGGAACGAACACGTGACTGTGCATTGCGAAATATCAAGAAAGGAAATTATTACCTCACATTAGGCCCTAGGATCGAAGCAAGATTTGAACAATTTGGCAAGCAATATACAATGGGCGACACTGTCAAAGTCGGAGAATTACAGATCGTTTATAAAATTATGCCAACGGAACAAGCAAAATTAAAACAATTTGGCTTTATTCCTCGAAAAATCAAGGCCTTTTTAAATGAGACATTGGTTTTTGAACGGTCGATCACATTCAACCAACAGGAAACCCAACGCATCATGACCAAGCCTGGCTACTTACGAATCGAACTCTGGGGAAGTGGAAAAAAGCAAGCAAACCAACGCTTGTGCATATTGAATCCAATTTATATTCGCTAAAATGGTCTACAAAAAGCCCCCCAAGAGAAAGAGAGCATGCTACGTTCTTTATAGTGACCTCAAAAAGTTAGATTTTTGGTCTAACTTTTTGGGGTCTTAGTTTGGATTTTAGAGAAACGAAGCACTCAGGTATTTTTGAGAATGGATGTCTGCATCCATGTTGCAAATAATGCCAACCATGAGGCATCTTCCGGTTGAACCCGATTCATCTCGTGATGTTTGGTCTCCTCGGTTGCCAATGAAAGACCATGTGGACCGTGCGGGTAAATATGCAACTCAAAAGGAACGTTTTTTTGCCGCAAAGCCACTGCGAAAAGAAGGGCATTCTCAACTGGCACAACAGAGTCTTCTACAGTATGCCAAATAAAGCAAGGTGGAACATTGGCAGTTACTTGCTCTGCAGGTGAAACCAAAGGACGCCATTCCTGATGCTCACCTAAAAGATGTTCCATTGAATGCTGATGGGTAAATGGTCCTGTTGTCAAGACCGCATAGGACAACAATAGACCATTTGGGCGCCAGGCTTCAGGCGATCCTCCTAGATGAGTGGTCAACAGTTGTTTGTGCCAACACGTACCTAGATGCGCAGCCAAATGACCACCAGCTGAAAAGCCAGCAACAATGATTTTATTTGGATCAATCGCAAATTCTTTTGCATGTTTGCGCACGTAACGGACCAAATGAGCCAATTGAAAAAGTTGTTTTGGATAAAATGACTCGTCATCAACGCTATATTCCAAAAGAAATACTTGGTACCCTAATGCAAGCATCTGTATAGCGACGGGTTCCGATTCACGAGGAGAGAGACGATGGTAGCCACCTCCAGGACAAATAATAACAGCTGGTCGCCTGCGATCAGGATCAATTTCTGGGATGGTATCCATCACATACCCCACCGCCTGAACGATGAGTTTATTTTGGGTATCTTCGATAGTGATAGGTAAAATTTTCATTGTAGTTATCTCCTTTTTAAAGAAAAAAAGGAAAAGAAGCGGGGTGCACTTCTTTTCCTAGAATCCATTGTTGGAAAAAATTAACCGCCAATATGGAATATAGTTAGAATACCGTTTAATAAGTTACCGATGACGTTGTAGTCGATATTCGGGAAGGTTGAGCCTTGGATACCAAGTGAACCATACACTGGGTAAAGAAGCACTGGTAAGAATGCTAATAATAAACCAGCAACAAACGATCCTGCGATAGCACCACGCCAACCACCAGTTGAATTACCAAATACGCCCGCTGTACCACCTGAGAAGAAGCAAATGTGGGCTGCTGGAATGATGACTACTGGGAATTTTAAAAGAACCATTACTAGTACGCCCAACAAGCCAGCAACATAAGATGAAATGAAGCCAACAATAACAGCAGTTGGAGCGTAAGGGAATACAGTTGGTACATCTAGAGCTGGACGAGAATTTGGAATGAATTTTTCAGAAACGGCAACGAATGCAGCAGTAATTTCTGATAAGAACATCCGAACCCCTGTCATCAAGATAGACATGCCGGCTGTGAACGTGAAGGCTTGAATTAGAGGGAACACTAACCAATGAGTGCTACCTGCAAGCTTTTGAACTTCAGCAGGACCAGCTTTGAATGCTGATAAATAGAATAAGAATAACATAACAATGGCTACGCCCATTAAGAAGTCACGGAAAACAGACAACCAACCAGGGAAATTAATATGTTCTGTTGTTTTGTCTTTGTGTTTTTTGAAAATTTTGCCAATGTAACCAGCTAGTGCATACCCAATCATGTTGAAGTGTCCAATTGCTTGGGCATCGCCACCAGTCATTTCACGCATAAATGGTTGACAAAGTTGTGGAAGAGCGGCAGAGACAAACCCTAAGATTAAACCACCAATGATTATTGCAGGAATATCTGCGATTTTGTGTGCTTTTAAAATCAATGCAAGAACACAAGCAAAGAATAAACTATGACCTGTTGTGAAGAAAATATTTTTAAATGGTGTAATACGGGCAAATACCAAGTTCATCACGAACCCTAAAATTAAGGTACAACTTGTAACAAATGCAAATTGCGATTGAGCTAAGGCCGTCGCTGCTTCAGGTGAAGCAACAACCCCAACAATATGGAACCCTTTTTGGAACATCGTGTTGAAGTTTTGTAGTGCGCCAGTCATGATGGATCCACCAGAACTAAAAATCATGAAACCGATGATTGTTTTAAATGTCCCAGTCATTACTTCAGTGCCTTTTTTCTTTTGAGCTACTAACCCAATGAAGGCAACCAACCCGAGTAAGACTGCGGGAGTGCTTAAAAAACTAATTGTAAAAGCCATGAATAATTACTCCTTTCTTTGATTAACCTTGTAATGCTGCATCTAGTTTTTCTTTGATTTCTTTTTTGTCCATTATATTACGAATGCCAATAATTTTTTGTGGAATCCCTTTTTGTTCTAGTTCTTCTGCGACATCAATTAATGTAATCACCATATCCCCGTCGAATCCATTTAATCCATCCAATGATGAATGTTCCACTTGAATAGGATATTGATTTTCTTTCACGACTTCATTTACTTTAATCTTGAGCATCAAACTTGATCCCACTCCTGCTCGGCAGGCTACCAATGCTTTGTGCATTTCTTCTTCCTCCTTTCTTTAATTTTCAGTAGAGGATTCAGCTTCCTCCTCACACCTTTATTCTAGAGAATACGTTTTCAATTCTCAATGGATATTTGGTGCTTATTTTGAAAAGAGAAAAACAAAAAGTGAACTTAAGGGGTAGCGAATGAAAAAGAGATGCCTAAAGCAAAATGATAGTAACGAAAATCTTGAAGCAAATCCATATGTGTGATCTAATTATTATAAGTAAAAAAGTACGTAGAAATGGAATGATTGTGGGGGATGATTAGATGGATAATAGCTTTCATTTTGCTGAGTTAACGAATATTGAGACACAAACATTTGATAATACTTTGGAACATTTTCACTTAATGGGAACTGAAGGAACGGTCAGAGAGAATTTACAGAATTCAATTGATGCCAGATTACTCGATACAGATGAAATTGCACGTATCCATATTCATTTAGACGAGTTAGAAAAAAATAAAATTCCCAGCATAGATCAAATTGAAGAACATGTTAACTCATTAATTGGAGGAAATCTTTATACAAGAGAGACAATTGCTCATATGAAGGAAGCTCTGTCAATGGAAACAGTGCGAGTGCTGACTTTTGAGGATGAATGCACAAAAGGATTATCAATAGAAAAGAAGCAAAATAGTGAATACTCAACCTATGAAACATTTGCTTATACGAAAGGTATTCATATTTCTGAAGAAGATGATCAACGTGAGATTGTTCGAGGGGGGTCTCATGGAGTTGGAAAAATTGCGAATAATGCAGCATCTGATATTCACTTGATGTTTTTTGCCAATTGTGATGAATACAACCGTAAAAATATTGGTGGAACCATTCAATTAATTGAGCATCACTGCAACGATGCTTATTTTCGATCGACAGGTTATTATGCGCAATGGGAACAAGATGGGTATCGGGCATATGAAAATACTAACCATACTCAAATTTTTCAAAAAGATACAAGAGGATTAAAAATTATTATTCCATTTTTAAAAGAAGAATATGCAGATAGAAAAAAAATTATTCGTGCAGTATGTGACAATTTTTTTGTTTCTATATTAGAAAAAAAAGTGGAAGTAATCGTGAGCGAACAAGAGTACTCCCAAAAAATTAATGGTGAAACAATCCTAGAAATTATAAACGATAAACAATTTTATCCTGAAAACTGCGCTAATAAGAGTGAAGTAAAGAAAGTCTTTACGCCTTTATATGTACAATCTTTTATAGAGAAAGAGCCTATAGATATTGAAATGACCGTAAATGATAAAAACTATCATTTTAAGTTTTTTTATCAAATAGATGAAGAAATTAAGCTAGCAAGAATTGGTATTATTCGTAGCATAGGGATGAAAATTGTAGATTTCAAGTTAAAGAATTATGTGAGAAAACCATTTAATGGCGTCTTGATGGGCGGAGCAGTAGAAGATGAATACCTGAAAAAATTAGAAAATGAGGCACATACAGATTTATCCGCTGATGCAATACGAGACAATAAGCAGAAGAAAGAAGCAAAGAAATTTATTCGAGAATTAACAAAAAATTTGGTTGGTAAGTTGTAAAATGAAATGCATAAAGAAATAAACAAAAAAATCATGTAGATACATTATACTTAAAAGCGTCAAAACCATAAGTATGAAAGAGGTATCTACATGACTCAAACCAATTATACCACAGAAAAGCGTCACTTTAAGCACCTTTCTGACATCC